>JACRGN010000217.1 GCA_016234205.1 Nitrospinota bacterium
CCCATGCTTCAGAATCCCGGCATGGTCTTCCACCCGCCCACACTTTACATGGGGTATGTCGGTTTTACAATACCATATGCATTTGCAATGGCTTCACTCTTAACAGGCCATCTCGGCGATGTATGGATAAAGACCACGAGACGCTGGACTATCTTCTCATGGTTTTTCTTAGGTATGGGAAACCTATTTGGCGCATGGTGGGCTTACAGGGTTTTAGGCTGGGGGGGATACTGGGCGTGGGACCCCGTTGAGAATGCCTCATTCATGCCGTGGCTTACAGGCACTGCATATCTCCACTCTGTTATGATTCAGGAGAGGAGGGATATGCTTAAGGTCTGGAACATGGTTCTTATCGTATTAACCTTCTCTCTTACTATATTTGGAACTTTCCTTACGAGGAGTGGTGTTATCCAGTCAGTCCATTCATTCGGCCAGGGCCCTGTCGGATACTATTTTCTTGGCTTCCTGATTATTGCAATAGTTTTTTCGTCTTATCTTATTGTAAGCAGGCTTTCTATTCTAAAGAGTAATAATGAACTTGATTCCATTGTCTCAAGAGAGAGCAGTTTTTTATTTAATAATCTTATATTGGTGGGTGCGGCATTTGCAACATTCTGGGGGACAATGTTCCCTCTGATATCGGAGGCGATAAAGGGTGAAAAGGTAACAGTAGGCCCCCCATTTTTTAATCAGGTAAATATTCCCATAGGACTTGTCCTTTTGCTCCTTATTGGTATATGCCCTCTTATAGCATGGAAGAAGGCATCCATCAGTAATTTCAAGAGAAACTTTTTAATACCATTTATAATATCAATTATAGGCGGCATAGCCCTGATGCCGCTTGGTAAAGGACATCTGATGGCATGGCTGTCTTTTACAATATCAATATTTGTTATAGCAACTATAGTTATGGAGTTTTATAAAGGGGCGAGTGCAAGGAGGGAGACAACCGGAGAGGGCTTTGTAAACGCACTGATTACCTTGATTAGAAAAAATAAGAGGAGGTATGGGGGATATATAATCCATATCGGCGTTGTCTTAATGTATATAGGAATTACAGGCACATCTTACAATGTTGAAAAAGAGGCTACCCTTAAAAAGGGGGAATCAATGAGTGTTGGCGATTACAAGGTTGTTTATAAAGATATAAAAAATAATACGCCTGTTCCGACAAAGGCAGAGGTAATTGCAACGATGGATGTGGAAAAGGATGGTAAGATTATAGCAACTGCAACCCCAAGAAGGGATTTCTATAAAACTGCCGAACAGCCTATTTCAAGAGTGTATAATTTGTCAGGGCTGAAGGAAGACCTCTATATTATACTTGCAGGTTTTCAGGAGGATGGTTCGGCTACATTTAAGATTCATGTCAATCCGCTGGTTAAATGGTTATGGATTGGCGGTCTTGTCATAGGGGCAGGGACATTGATAGCCATGCTTCCTGACTGGAAGGGGAGGAAGTAAGATGAAACAGAAGTCAGAGGACAGAAGACAGAAGACAGAGATAAGAGGGGACAGGGAGAAAACAATACTCGTTGCCTATTTACTGCTTACTGCTTACTGCTTACTGTTTACTCCAAGTGTATCGGCAATAAACATAGATGAAAAATATAAACCTTTATACGATGATCTTTCTGACAAATTCATGTGCCTCTGCGGCTGCGGCTCTACAATCAAGACCTGTCCGATGGAGGAATGCGGTTTTGCCATACCTTTTAGAAAAGAGCTATATGACAGGATTCAAAAGGGCGAGACAAAGGAACAGATTATCAATTATTTTGTGGGCAAGCACGGTCAGAAAATACTCTCGGCACCGCCGAAGAAGGGATTTAATCTGACTGCATGGATTACTCCATTTGCCGCAATAATCATTGTAGGGCTGTTGATGAAGAAGATTATAGATAAATGGACGACAAAGGGGCATATTCATGAAGAAGAGATTAAAAAGACAGAAGACAGGGCAGAGGATAAATACAAAAAACTATTAGAAAAAGAACTGGAGGAGTTTGAATGAGTAAGTTTTGATAACTCCCAATTATGCAAGGATATTACAAAATATCATACTAAATCTGGAAGTGTCATGCTGAACTTGTTTCAGCATCTCTTAAGAGTCTGCCCTGAATTCATTCCAGGGGCAGGCTTGTTTCTGTACTCCAAGTAAATTAGGTGAATGAAAGAGCAAAGATATTACTATGTATATATTCTCACAAACAAATCAAATAGAACTCTTTACATAGGGGTTACAAATGACCTTGCAAGAAGGATGTTTGAACATAAGAATAAGCTAACAGAAGGGTTCAGCAAGAAGTATAATCTTAATAAGCTTGTTTATTATGAATGGACAAATGATGTGGAAAGTGCAATAAAAAAGGAAAAGCAACTTAAAAACTGGCACAGGGATTGGAAAATAAATCTAATAACGCAATCTAATCCTGAATGGAAGGATTTAAGTATGGATTTTTTAAGAGATGCTGAAACAAGTTCAGCATGACAAAATGAAAGGATATAAGATGACCAACCGTCAGATTTCACATCAAACCATTATAACTCCTTCGACTCATCCTATGGCAATTGTTAGTATAAGTTTCGGTATCATAGGGCTATTTTTCATTTTTGGATCCGTCGTTGCTATAATTACTGGCAAAAAAGCATTGAAGAAAATTCATACTGCCCCAGTTCATTATACTGGTGAAGGTTTGGCAAAAGCTGGTGTTATAATGGGATGGATTGAAATAGCTCTCATTCCTTTTGTTATTTTAGGTGTGATATTATTTTTTATCAATCCTAAGTATGTAATTACATATGTTGAAATACTAATCTTTGTATCTGCAATGTTCTTTGTCGGTTATCCAATCTTTAAGAGGCAGGAGGCAAGAGTAAAGACTCAAGAAAATGAGGCTTTAGGGGAGCTTATCCATAAAAAAGAGGCAGTATATACCTCCATTAAAGACCTTGATTTTGATTACAGGACAGGCAAGCTGTCAGAAGATGATTATAAGGAATTGAAGGAAAAATATGAGGTAGAGGCACTGCATATATTAAAAGATATTGACGATTCCGGAAAGAAAAAAACTGCAGTGGATGAGGCAAGGGCAAAACAGATTCTTCCTGAATCCGCCGAACCAACAACTGGCAAGGATTTTATATTCTGTCCAAAATGCGGCACAAAGGCTAAAATGGGAGACAACTTTTGTTTTAAATGCGGCGCAAAACTGCCTGTGATTCAATAGTAAAATGAAGGTTCTCTATAGCATTTGGGAATTTTTAAATGATAAGAGCTTTTCAGTCCCATTGGGTCAGCTTGTTGTTTTTGTAGTTATCAATTCTTTCTGTCTCCTCTTCGGCAGGTATAAATTGGGGCTTTTACTCACATACTGCTTTGTCTTCTACTGGGGATTTCTATTCAATAAAGATTATTTTGTAGATATGCTTGGCAATACAAACTGGGGACTATATTTATATGCAATATCAGGTATTGCCATGAGTGTTACTGCAATAGTTGGATTCTTTCAGGAGAGTAAAGATTAGGCAGGTTTTTTCTTCTAAAAATTTCTCCCTCCATTTTCTACAGTTTTTCATTAATCCATAAATTTTAAAAATATATTTTGCTTGACATCTTTATATTAATATATTAGATTATTCGCATATAATAAAATATGTGGAGGGAAAAAATGGATAAACGAATTTTTGAGATGCATGCAGGCATCTGCACCATATTTAGTAATTCCAAAAGGCTTGAGATTATAGACCTCCTTCGTGATGGAGAAAAGTCTGTTAATGAGCTTTCAAGCCTTATGGAGATACCTCAGGCAAATCTGTCGCAGCACCTATCACTGATGAGGCAGAGAGGGATACTTGAAACAAGGAGAGATGGTGTAAATATTTACTACAGTATTGCCAATCCAAAGGTTATAAAGGCATTTGACATCATGCGGGAGGTTCTCCTTGAACAGCTTTCAATGCATGAGAAGATGTTCAAAAAAATAAAAAGTGCATAGGAGGTGAAAATATGAAAGGGCAAAAGAAAATAGTTTTACTTCTTTTCTTTATGACATCATGGTTGTTGTTCATTCCTTCTATAACAATGGGTGAAGATGTAGGTAATATTATTGTAGCAAAGGGTGTTCTTACTACGGAAAAGTGTTTAAAG
>JACRGN010000222.1 GCA_016234205.1 Nitrospinota bacterium
AGCGGCTGTATAATTGCCTTTGAGCCTTTGCTATATATCCGCCTCCTCTCGTTCTTTCTCATTACAACACTGTCTGTCTTTTCCGGCTCGTCAAAAAAATATGTGATGTGTATATTTAAGGCAGAGGCAATATTTTCAAGGGATGCTATGGATGGGGATACCTGTCCAAGCTCAAGCTGGGATAGAAAGCTTGCTGATAAACCGACCTTATCACCTAAGTCTCTCAGGGATAATTTCTGACTTTCCCTTAACGCCTTTAATTTTTCCCCTATTGTAATCATAAATTATATTTACATTAACAGTTTACATCTGTCAAGTAATAATTTACATTGCAATTTACATACAGAAGGTTTCACTTGACAGAATATTTGAAAGTGGTATATAGTTTTTCCGTGAATTAATTTATAAACTTAACCCACATCGAACCCTACGAGGAAAATGAGATGCGAGATAAAAAAATATTAACCCAAATTATGCAATTTGTCTTTCAGTCAGCACTTTCTTCTTATAGTAAAAATTTTATGGGAGGGCGAAAGTGCCGGGTCAATATAACTCTGGCTCTGATAACACTGTTTGTTCCATGTTTCTTTTTTGATGCCTTTGCAATCTCAGCTCAAACCCTTGAAGAGAACTGGAAACTGGGTATCACTCCGGATATCAGATTGTCATATAACAGGGCAAATAACACGGGCGACCTGAAAAACAGCGGGGGTGACGAATTGGGCTATTTCTCATACATTTATAATATCCCACTTAAGATTATTTATAAATCAAGGCATCAATTCTTTATTAAAATTACGAGCGAAGGTCCTTCTCATTATGCTGCGCCTCTTAATGAGATTACGACCGCGGTTGAAGGTTCCCGTGTTAAGAAAGGAGGGTCTGATTCAATTTTATATCCATGGATCAGCGAAGTATGGCTAAAGTTTTATCCAACATTAAGTAATAGCATACAGATAGGGCAATCTCCCTATGTGATTGGCAATGGATATGCCCTTGGCGGGCAGTATAATAATTATGGAGCAGCCTATTCATATGAAGATATCGTCAGGCTGAGATATTCAATCCTCGATGTGGAAAATGTTAATTCCGAGATAAGGAAAGATACCCATTCCAGGTGGCTGGGGAGGTCTGCCGATAGCGATGCCTATATGGTGGCAGCCGATTTAAAATTAAGACCTGTCAATAATAAAACAGCTATTGTTACACTCCAGCCATATATTGGACTGCTCTATGACAGGACAGCCTTTGAAAAAAGAAAGCAGCATGGATATTTTGCAAATAGTAATACATCCTTTAGGGCTAAAAGAGATGAGATTTACACTTACGGTTTAAGTGCGGTTGTAGATTCTCCCTATTTTACTTTTGAGCTTGAGGCAGCTAAGAATGCGGGCGAGACAAAGGGGGAGGATAATCAGAATTGGGGGGATATAAAACATAAGGGTTATCTTATTCATACAGCGGTAAATGGACATTTTGGGATGTTTACACCGCGGGCGAAGCTGGTCATTGCCTCAGGAAACGAAGTCAGCACAGATGACTATCAAAAATATAATGCAGGCTCATTGAAAAGAACAGAAAACAGCGCATTCACGGTCTTTTCTCCACTAAATACAAATCTTGTGGACTCCTTCGCACATATAGCGCCCGTTCCTGTGGTTGCAATGGCAGGAGGCTATACTATGAACTACGGCATCAGGCGGCCTGGAACTTTTAATGACCCTCATGTATGGGAGAACATAAGCACCTACAACATTGGATTAAATATAACACCTTCTGAGACATCTTTTATAATGATAGACTATTGGAGCCTTAAGGCAATGAATGCCGGCATCGGGCTTGATGCAAATAATAACATCCGATACCTTCCAAAAGATTTGGGCAATGAGATAGATGTATATGCGACATACTCCATTACAAACCTGTCCTCGAATGCTTTAATCGGGGGGGGTGTTACATTCGGTGTGCACGGCGGGTATTTTATGCCCGGCGAATACTATAAAACTGTTAGAAATGATACTTCCAATAATTGGGGTGCCGCCATGAGCCAGACTGTTCGAGCCGATGGCTCTGCCGATAGTGCCAGCCAGATGGAATTTTTTGTCGTTTACAAGTTTTAAAAGGTGCCCAAAATCCGATTTAGGATTTTGGGTAAAATCGCAAAGTCACCTGAAAGACAAGGCCAGAGGCAATTTTGCGACACAACCGTATATGACCAATACGGTGAGGAGCAAAATTGACGATAACGCAGTATTTCAGGATGAATCTGCGATTTTAAATTCCGCTAAAGCGGAATTTGGGAGGGGGGTTGTAGGTGAAAAAGGCGATTATTGTTTTAATTATTCTGTTCATTTTTTCCATTAATTTTGGATGCAGCACTTCTCATCATTATACATCTTATGGTAATAGAAACTTTACATTTGGCAGATATGATGAGAGCGCGGCAAACTATGAGCATGCCTTATCTATAGATACTGACAACAGATCTGCCCTTTTGATGGCAGGCTGGAGCTATTTTAAAATGGAAAAATATCATGATGCCATGTCAAAATTTGAAACACTTCGCGGATTGGACGGCGGGACGGCCGATTCTCTCGAAGGGGTCGGATGGACATACTTCAAACTCAATAGATATATGGATTCCCTTAAGACATTTAAGAAATTAAGTGAGATTGACAGAAATCACACAGGGGCATTGGAAGGTATTGCCTACAACTATTTTAAATTAGGCGATCTGAATAATGCGAAAAAATATCTTGTTACCGCTTTATCGGAGAACCCTATGTCGTCCGACAGCAACCTGATACTCGGTTATATAGCTATGGCGGAATCCGATTTTCAGACCGCGATCAGCTCATTTAAAAATGCACAGAGGCTTTCTGGAAAAGAGAGTGTAGATATTTATGTCGCCCTCGGAAATGGGTATTTTGGCGATAAGGATTATAATAATGCAGATTATTATTATAACAAGGCAATTGAAAAGGATATGAAAAGTCAGGGGGCTATTGCAGGAAAACAACAGCTTTCCATAATAAAAGAGGGGGTCTTATCCAGAGGAAATGAGATGCTCAGGTCGGGAGATTATGATGATGCTATGGAGGAATACGGCAAGATAGAATCTCTTTATCCCGCGTGGTCAGAGGTTTACGCAGCAGAGGGATGGGCATTGTTTAAGAAGGGAAATTATAAAGATGCACTCAATAAGCTTGAAAAGGGATTGAGTCAATATAGGTATTCATACGATATATACGATGGATTGGGCTGGAGCTATTTAAAGCTGGGCAAAAAATCCGATGCCGAACAGGCATTTAAAAATGCCCTTGAGCTATTTCCTGATTACTACAGCTCTCAGGCAGGGTTAAAAGAGCTTGGAATCTCTAAAGGTAATTGACAAAGACATAATAAGCCACAGAGGCACAGAGAAAAACAAGAAGCAAGAAGTAAGAAGCCAGATTTTTTTTCTTGCATCTTGCATCTTGCCTCTTTTTTAATCTTTTTTTCTTTCTCTGTGTCTCCGTGTCTCTGTGGCAAATTTTATTCCCATTCGGGAAAGGAGGTTTTATGTTTAAAAAATTTATTGCAGCAAGTGTATTTTTCATGGTTTTGTCGGCTATGGCTTTTAGTAATCCCGGTTTTGCCCAGGATATTAAGAAGGGAGGAAGGCTTTATGAGGAGAAGAAATACAGTGAGGCATATGCAGAGTTTGAGAGGATATATAAAGCCGACCAAAAGAATTTTGATACCCTGAATGGAATGGCATGGAGTATGTTTATGATGGGGAAGATTGACGGGGCAGATAATCTCTTTCAGGACATTTTAAGAAAATCTCCTTTTCATATAGGTGCAAAACAAGGGAATGCCGCTGTTATCGAAAAAAGATACGAGAACTTTAATAAGGCATGGAATCAGTATTATGCGGGTGATTTCAAAGGGGCAATAAGCTCCTTTGCAAATTTAATAGAGGGTAAGGATCCGCTGTTACCAGGGAAAGAGTTGTGGCGTCTTCATCTTGGACTGGGTTATAGTTATTATGGCAATAAGGGGTATAGCGAGGCAAAAGGGCATTTTGAGAAATCTAATGAAAAAAGGGAGAATTATGATGCCTATAAAGGGATAGGGCTTGTCGAGTTTCAGATGAAAAATTACAAAAAGGCTCTCGATGCATTTAATCGCTCTTTAATATTTAATGCAAAACAGTATGATGTGGAAAATCAGATAACCTGGTGCTATTACAGGGAGGGAGAAACGGCAAAGGCAATAGATGGCTTTAAAAAACAGATAGCAATAAACCCCTATCTTGCAGACCCGCATTACGGACTTGCCCTCTCCCTTGACAAGAAAGGCGATAAAAAGGGTGCCTTAAATGAATTCTATTCCGTGATGTCTCTTTTACCCGGCTATCTGACGAATGACGAGTTTTTTAAGACGATTGAAATATCTCCCGAATACAAATCCGTTTATCAGGATTTGGGATGGGCGCTATATTTTGCGGGGCTCAACAAGGAGGGTTTTGATATATTCGAGAGGGGGCTTAAGAAAGATAGGGATAATGCAAGCCTGATGAGGGGGGCATGTTATACAGATTATAAGCTAAAGAAGTATGATACTGCTATTGAATATTGTGGAAAATCCCTTTCAATTAACCCAAACCTCCCCGCAGTATTTGAGACTGTTTACGACCAGTCAGGGGCATACAGCTTATACAGTAATGCACGGACAACTATGGCATGGGCATATTTTTTAAAAAACGATTATCAGAATGCAATGAAAGAATTTCAGGGCGCCCTTAAAATTAATCCTGACTGGTCCGATGCGAACAGCGGACTCGGCTGGGTCCTCTATACCATGAAAAGATACCCCGATGCCGAAGAGCAGTTTAATAAGGCAATCAAGCTTGATCCAAAATATCTCGATGCCTATTCCGGCTTATCGGCGGTAAGTAATGCAAAACTTGGAAAGGCAGGGGAAGGATGGAGGTTATACTATCTCGGATTGTATGATAAGGCTATAGAGAATTTTAATGAGGAGGCAAAGAAGAAGGATATTACCGATGAGGCAAGGCAGCAGGTAGAAAGGGGTCTCGGGTGGAGCAAGCTCAGATTGAAGAATTATGATGAATCCGAGAAACATTTCAGAGCCATTATCGCGGCAAGTAATACCGATTCAGATGCAAGACTTGGTCTGGGATATGCCCTGTACGATAAGAACAATTATTCGGAGGCAATCAAGAATCTGAAGGAGGCTGTGAAGGTATTTCATCTTGACCTCGATGCCGAAATAGTCCTCGGCTGGAGTTATTTCAAGACAGGGAGCTACGGCGATAGTCTTATCGAGTTTAGACGCGCCGTACAGATTAATCCCAATCTATCGGAGCCTTACAGGGGTGTCGGATTCTCGCTGATAAAACTGGGGAGAACCGATGAGGGGAAGGCAAATCTATCTTCTGCCATCAATCTCTATCCCCAGGGTGTTGACAATAGTGAGCTTGTCAGCCTGATGAATGAGAAGAAAGAGCTGAATGACCTCCTTATCACTATGGCATGGGCGTATTATAATTATGGTCAATACGAAAATGCCCTCCGGAAGGCAAAGGGC
>JACRGN010000225.1 GCA_016234205.1 Nitrospinota bacterium
AATAGCCCTATCTCAATCTTAGGGTCCTCCAGTGTCTTCATCTGGCTCGGCACCTCTTTAAACGCCTCTACACGGTATTTAGCAGAAATAAGTTCAGGATTATTCTTAAGAGCCTCGTCAATAAGCTGCTGGAGGTCTAATTGTGAAAGCTCCTCAGCAAAAACGATATTAGTAAGCAGCAAGCAATGAGCAATTGGTAGGAGCCGTCTCCCGACGGCGATAAGATGAGCAATAAACCTATTTTCTTTTCTATTTATCATCACCTTTTCAAAAGAGGTAACTCAACAAAACAGATAACCTCATACCTGCACCACTGATGGGTATGTTGGAATTGGATATTTCCATGTCGGTTATATGATTGCCAAGGCTTAAAGAGGGTGTAGCCATCCATTTGCTATCCTTGAATGAAAATGTATATCCTGCTTCTGCATGGGGGAAAATAAGATAGCTCCTCTTTTTCTCACCCATATATTTTGCATAGAGGTCCATGAGGTCAATTCCCCCACCAATCCATCCGCCTTCTGGTGCTTTATGAGTAATGTATCTCCTGTAGCTAAAACCACCGCCATAGGCATCCCATTTCCAGCTTTCTGTATTAGAGTGCCAGAAAATGCCTCTCAATGCCAATGCACTCACTTCACTTATATTTTGCTGATACTCCACCCTCGCCATCCCAAATACTGCACCGAGTCCGTCGAGATTAGCAAGTCTATATCTGTCTGTCTGTTCCTCTGCAAAAGCTGATTGCCCTGCCATCAAAACAGTAAGAAGTAGGAAGTAAGAAGTAAGAAGGTTTTTTCGTTGCCTACTTCCTACTTTATCCTTTCTACTTCCTACTTCATACTTCCTACTATTTTTCATTTTCCCCCCAGCATCTTTTCAAAAAATTTTAGACTATCCTTACTATCCCAATCCCTTGCCCCCGAAGCCTTGTTTATCACATCTCCATTCGGGTCTATAAGATATGTGGCTGGTATCCCCATAACACCGTATGCTGCAGCCACCTCACTATCTCTGTCCAGCAAGACAGTAAATGTAAGTTTATTTTCTTTTACAAACCTCTTGACAACTTCAGCACCGCCCTTATCTATGGAGACTGCCAGCATTTCAAAATTCTTCTTTGATTTAAGCTTTTGATAAAGCCTCTCCATAGATGGCATTTCATCTATGCAGGGACCACACCATGTTGCCCAAAAATTTAAAAATACATATTTGCCTTTATAATCCTTTAATGCCATTTTTTTATTATCCATTGTCATAAGGGTAAAATCAGGTGCAGGTATTTTTTCTTCACTATGTAAACCATCTACATTGACCAATCCAATAAGAAATAGTGCTAAAGACAACAAAATAAACCTTTTAATTGACACGAGTTTTTTTAAATCTCCTATAATTTAACTCAATAACTATACCAAAATATGCTTGCCAAACAGACATTCAAGTTTTCAATAAACAGACTAATCCATATGATGACCTGCAGAGGTAATCATTCCATTTATAATAAGCCCGGCAAGGAGCAGTAATACTATAATAAAAATCGTAACCCCTATCTTCCTTTCCCTCAAGTCTATTGAGCCACCCCTATCTATAATAGGTAAGAGGAGTAGTGCCATAAAAATAATAGACGGGGCAATTATCAAAAAATCACCCCATATATTTTCTAAGGAATATATCCAGAGGAACATCCATGGGGGTTTGGTAATTTCTATCCCTTCTACAGGACCACCTCCGAGAGGTGGCTCTATTATAAGGGCAACGATTGAAATGAGAAAGAGAGAAAAGACTCCGTATTTTGTCAGCTGTTTTATATGAGAAGTAAAATCCACCATCCTGACTTCTCCTTTCCATGGCAGTGGAGAAATCTCATGAACCTTTATAAGAAATAGATGAATTGATAAAAGAATTAGCGATAGGATTGGCAGTATCGAGATATGAATTGTATAAAGCCTGCTTAATATATGAAGACTTGATAATTTCTCCGAAAGCAAAATCCCAATGACCCCGAGCCTTTCCATTACCCATAGATGATGCTGTAATGCCTCGTATCCCTCCTGATCCCACTTCAGGACAGTCCCTGTAAATATAAAACCGCCTATCAAAGATAGAAGTAATACACCTGTAAACCATGTAAACTCCCTCGGTCTTTTATATGCCGAAGTAAGAAATGCCCTGATAAGATGAAGCAGTGCTGTTACAATAACAACATTCATTGCCCAGTAATGTATTCCCCTTACAAACCATCCGAGATATACCTCATTTTTTATGGATACAATACTCCTGTTTGCATCAGAGACAACAGGATTATAAAACTGTGTAAGTATAATGCCGCTTACGAAAAGTATAATCAGGGAGATTAGTGTAATACCTCCAAGGATATAAGGTAACCTGTTTACATAAGAAGGGATTTGATAATGAACAGCACTTATACCGAGTGATTTTTTAATATTATCTATTGGAGAACCCCCCCTACCCTCTTTCATCCCTTATTACCCCTCCAGTAAAATGTAATTACTCCCCATATAATGCCTACAAATATGGTAAAAATAACAGCAGCACCATGTCCAGATTTTTTATTCTTATCAATAATATTAAATGAGCCTGTTTCAACATTTTGAGGATGTTCATGAATTTCATGGGCAACGGCAGGCGGGGTAACTGCTTCCTGTTTTACACCATCCGATGCCCTTTCGGTTTTCATCTCTTCAATATTATGCCTCTCATGTTTCTCACCACTGTGCGAAGAGGCAGCCACCGATGTCATGTGGATTATACCAAGAATCAAGAATATCAAAAGCAGGTGATGTAATTTCATAAATAATCTTTGTCACCACAAATCAGATGAACAAGGTTCAACTCCTTTGATTTACTTTTATTACCTATATTAATAACAATTCATCCCATCAAAAAGTTCCAGCAATTTTAATTAATTTTTCAGGCTATCTATTTATCTCCGGAAACCCGTATTGTGAAAATTTTTTAAAAAACCTTTTAATTGACATGATTTTCATTTTCTAATCTCATCTTACTTTTTCTTTTATATTAACTTTTTCTAATTTTGTTTTTAATTCCTCCAATTTTTCTTTAAAAATTTTTAATAAATCATTTTTCCTCGGTAAGTTTTCCTGTATATAAGCCTGAGTATATTTTATAGTGCCTATATCTATCAGAACACCAGCGACAATCTCTTTCTCCTTTTCTATATTTTGCTCAATAAACCCTATCTCGTCTTTCAACTCATCCCCAAAATCTTTTTTTAGATTATCCAGAATTCTCTTTTTCTCAGGCAAATCCCTTTTTAAATAATCCCTTGTAGTTCTTAAGGCTATAGTGTTTTGCACCCATGAAGATATATCCTTATCCCTGCTTATCTCCTTTTCAAGAAATGAAATCTCCTCCTCAAGTGTAGATACCTTCTCTTTAATATCTTCAATTTCATCAGATGCCTGCCCCTGATTGATTCTTTCAGGGGCAAGCCCCTGAATGTTTCTATCAGGGGCTGAATGCGAAATATCCGACTTAAAGCTTATAAAAACCAATAAAGTTATTACAGCTATTTTCTTCATATTTAATCTCCCCTTTTAAATCTTTACCCAGTTAGAAAGGCAAAGACTTTCTAAACTGGGTTTACATATATCTCAATTAGAGAAGAAAGGGATATCATCAGACTCATAAATGCCTCATTCCCCTCCTTCTGCTTTTTTATAAGGTCAAGAATAATCCATGACATTCCTGCCGCAAGAATTGGAATTATAATATAGCCGGAAACCATAATCCAATCATGCGGGTGACCTGCCAGATTGATATTTTGGAGAAAAACATACCCTGTAAAGGATAGCATGAGAACAAAGACCATGAAAACAATAATCCATCTCCATCTAATTAAAAATTCTTTTAATTTTGTCAGCTCCATTTTTCTTTATTTGCTCCAAGCATACTCAATTTTTCTATCATTACCATCCCATTCCATACTCCCCTTAATGTCTGTGTCCGGAATTACCAGAGTATCTGCCGGACTTCTCATACCTTGAGTCCGATCTGCTGTCATCCTGTGTACTGGCACAGCCGCTAAATATGACAAGGCTCAATAAAAGTGTAAGCAATACCTTTTTCACTCACTCACCTCCTCTCAACTGTTGCTTTACTCAGGGATTATTTCTTCTTTAATCAAGCATCGGACATCCTTATTCCTTTTAAGATTCTTCCATCACCAGCCAATATAGAAAGTTTCTCTGTTATATCTATCCCTGATTTTCTGAGTAATGCTTCAAACTCAGATTTTATAAATTCTATATAGTATTTACCCTCATAGCCTATCTTTTCTGTTTCATCATATCCATTCCACCTGAGCCGCCTCCCTTTCGCCTTAATCTTTTTTTCTTTCTTTGTGCCTCTATGTCTCAGTGGTTAAATGTCTTTTTTAACTAAAATACGAAAGACCCTTTATGTATATCCTTTATAAATGGTAATACCATAAAGATATTTTTCACCTTCATTCACTTTAGAAAATCCGGCTTTTAGCATAAGTTCAGGGATTCTTCCCTCTACACCATCTTCTATAGGCTCAAACAGGCTAAATAATCTGGATAAGATACGAGCAACAATGTAAGAACGAGGAGGACCGAAATCAA
>JACRGN010000220.1 GCA_016234205.1 Nitrospinota bacterium
AAAGGGGAAATTGGATGCAGGGGTTGATAATGAATTAATCCAGAAGTTTGAGGAGGCAATGAATGACGATTTTAATACTGCACAGGTTATAGGATATTTGAATACAGAACTGCATCATCTAAATAGCATGAGGAGTAAAAGTTCAGAGTTCCTGACGGGGGTTTCAAGTATTAAAAAGATTGGAGATGTGCTTGGGCTTTTCAGTCAGAATCCGGCAGGGTATTTTGAGAGGGAAAAATCAGAGGGGCTTGCCTCCATTGGCATATCAGAAGACGAGATAAAGAGGCTTATAAGTGAGAGAGAAATGGCGAGGAAGGAAAAAAGATGGAAAGATGGAGACAGGATAAGAGATGAATTAAATCAAAAAGGGATTATCCTTGAAGACTCACCGCAGGGGACAAAGTGGAAAATAAAATAATAGTTGCAAGTCACAAGATGCAGGTTGCAAGTAAAAACCTGAATCTTGCATCTTGCAACTTGAAACTTTAATTATGAATGACATCATTTATGGAATCAATCCTGTCCTTGAGGCATTGAGGTCGAGGGAAAGAAATTTTAAAGAAATATTGATAGAGGCAGGAAGAAAAGGGAATGAAATTCATAAAATAGAATTACTGGCGAAGTCAGGAAATATAAGCATAAAGAGGGAAAGCGGCTCAACCCTTGAAAATATCTCAGGGACAAACAGGCATCAGGGTGTTGTGGCGATTGTATCCCACAAAAAAGAGATTGAACTCCATGAGTTGATAGAGCAGTTATATAAAAAAGACAATAAGCCTGTAATTGTAATCTTAGACGGAATAGAAGACCCCGGAAATCTTGGGGCAATAATAAGGTCAGCAGAGGCTCTCGGTATCGGGGGTGTAATTATTCCAAAGGATAGGGCTGTAGGAATTACACCTGTAGTGGTAAAGAGGTCTGCAGGTGCAATTGAACATATCCCGATAGTCAAGGTTACAAATATTTCCAATACAATTGAGGAATTGAAAAAAAAGGGTTTCTGGATTGTAGGTGTTGAGGCTGGTGCAGAAAAGAACTGTTTTTCATTATCATACAATGACCCCATAGCAGTTGTATTTGGAAGCGAGTCAAATGGTATGAGGAGATTGACAAGAGAAAAGTGTGATTTTATAGTATCTATTCCAATGAAAGGGAAGGTATCCTCGCTTAATGTGTCAGCATCATGTGCTATTATTTTTTATGAGATAATGAGACAGCGAGGGGGTGGGGGGGTAGTCACACCCTCCCCTTTGAATTCCCCTCCCGTCAAGGGAGGGGAGATAAGGAATGGGGATTTTTAGATGAAAAAGTTGTTTGTATCTATTTTTAGGACACGAGTAAGCTTATTTATGGCTCCCATACTATTATACAGCGGGATACTCTTGTTTCCATCCCTATCCATAGGGGCGGAGGGGATAGGAGATATGGATATGGTATTTGTCAAAGGAGGCTGTTTTGAGATGGGGGATATATTTGGGGATGGGGATGATGATGAAAAACCAGTTCATGAAGTCTGTGTAGATGATTTTTATATAGGGAAGTATGAGGTGACACAGGCACAGTGGCATACGGTTACGGGATACAATCCAGCATATTTTAAAGGCTGTGATAACTGCCCTGTTGAGACTATAGACTGGGATGAAGTGCAGGAGTTTATTAACAAATTAAACCAAAAGCTTGCCCCTGCAGGTATTAAGCGGGGGACAGGGAAGAAATACCGCTTACCAACAGATGCGGAATGGGAATATGCAGCAAGGAGTGGAGGAAAGAAAGAGAGATTTGCAGGTTTTTCTGATGAAAGCGAATTATCTCAATATGCCAATTTCTGTGATAATAATTGTGAGTTTGAATGGAAGATAGAAGGGCAGAATGATGGCTATAAGAACACATCACCTGTCGGGAGTTATAAGCCGAATGGGTTAGGATTATATGACATGAGCGGTAATGTCTGGGAGTGGGTGAGTGACTGGTATGATGAGAACTATTATAAAAGCAGCCCCAGAGATAATCCAAAGGGTCCGTCAAAAGGGCCATATCATGTGCTTCGCGGCGGTTCATGGGGTGACACACCGTGGGATACCCGCACTCCTGACCGTAATGGTAGAGGGCGGGTTGGACAATGCTTCTGCCACTTTGGGTTTAGGCTGGCTCTCTCCATCAAATAGGAAATTATAAAAATTTGCCACAGAGTTCACAGAGAATACAGAGGAAAACAATAAGGAGAAATGGGGAAACTCGAGAAAAGGGGAATGGGGAAAATATTTTATTTTAACTTTTCTCCATCTCTCTATCTTCTCCTTTTCTCCTTAATCTTTTTTATTTTTGTCTTTCTCTGTGCCCTCTGTGCCCTCAGTGGTTAAAATCAGGTTTTTGTTCTTCCAATTTATTCGGGTTAGGGTGCTTTAGTTAAGGGATATTTTCAAGATGAAAAAAAGATATATATTTTTGACAAGTATAGTTCTGGCATCCACTCTTTTCTATCTATTTTTTTCCATGTTTTCCCGCCTCCAGAGTTCAATAGAGAATCATATAAGGGATGAGTTTAATAAGGAGCAGCAACTTATTACGGAGAGGATTGCCTTTCAGCTTAAAGAGATGTTTGTTGATGATGTGGGAAGGGGTGTGCTTTTCCTTAGACAGCCCTTTGCCCTTCATAAATTGTTTGAGGCTATAGATTCTAAAGATAAAAAGGATATAGCCTTCTGGAATGAGGGGGCAAAAAAGGTTTTTTCTGCATTCTTAAATTCAAATAGTATCTATCATTATGCAGTATATGCAGACCAAAATGGTGATGAGATTATAAAGGTCGGAAGGGATGATAATAAATATCTTTTTGAAAAAGATGAGTTGCCAAATATGAGGAATATATCAGATGATTCAATATTTGCAGAGACTATAAAATTAAATGAGAGACAGATACACATGTCTCGTGTCAGCGAAGATGACCACATGGATATAAAAATCGGAACCCCTGTTTATTACCGCAGCCAGAAAAGAGGGGTAATTATAATAGAGGTAGAAATGGAGGAGGTATATTCAATCCTTATACCTGTAAAACATGGAAAGAGCAGTCATACAATGCTTTTTACAGATAAAGGTGAGTTATTGTTCTGCTCAAGGGGTTTGACTGAAGAACAGCATAAAGGCGAGAGAGAGTATATATTAAGGAATCCGTCAAGCAGTTATACAGAGATACCTGAGAGCCATGGAGAAAAGGATATTCTTATGGCAATCAGCACCTTAAAAATAAATAGTGAAAAGTGGGTGGTGGCGATTGAATCAACTGCTGATGAGGTTACAGGGCAGATTAAAAGATTTGAAGAACAGAAACAGAGACTGATGATTATGCTGCTGCTGGCGGGTATAGTCTTCTTGTCCTATTTTTTAAAAATCCATTCAGACAGGATAAAGGCAGAGGTAAGGACAGAGAATGAAGTAAGGACATCAAAAAAACTGGAAGCAATTAATAAAGAATTGGCAGATTCCAAAGATAGATTGGAGCGGACCAATGACGAATTGAGCATTGCAAATGAAAGGCTTAAAAATATAGACAGGCAGAAGACAGAATTTTTAAATATTATTGCCCACGATTTGAGGACACCGCTGACATCTATCAGGGCATATACAGATATGCTTCTCATGTATAAAGATAAGCCTGAAACAATTAAAAAGGTATTCGTTGAATTTCTGGATGTAATCAGGCATGAAGGGATAAGGCTTGAGAACCTTGTAAATGATTATCTTGACCTGGCGAAGATAGAGGCAGGGCAGATGATATTTAAAAGTGAGCCTGTGGATATAAAGGGGATAATCAATAAATCATTGGCAATATTTTATGGAGAGGCAATGGAACATGGAATAAATTTAAAATCCCTTTTATCGGAAGATATACCTGTTATTAATGCTGATGATGGAAAGTTGAGACAGGTTATATCAAATCTTCTGAGCAATGCCATTAAGTATACACCAAAGGGGGGGACTATTGCTATATCTGCTGAAAAGAAGGATAAATATATAGAAGTATGTGTAGAAGATACAGGACCAGGCATATCTAAGGAATATCATGAAAGGATATTTGAAAAGTTCGTTCAGGTGCAGAGCAGGAATGAGAGGGTTAAAAAGGGGACAGGGCTCGGACTTTCGATTGTAAAATATATAGTAGAGCATCATGATGGAAAGGTTTGGGTTGAGAGTGAAGAGGGAAAAGGTGCAAAATTTTTCTTTACTTTGCCGATAAGGTAGTGTATAAAATGTTACAAAAAGGGTCAACTTTAGCATATTTTAGAGGAGGAGATATGGATAAAGGAGAGGTAACAACAAAGAAAAGGGGTTTGAGTAATAGCCTTGGGTATAAGATACTTATGCCCACCATAATAACACTTGTTATTGGTTCACTCATTCAGTTGATTATCACAATAAAGACAGGGACGAATAACCTTCTTGAAGAGGATAGAAAAAAATCGGACCTTACAGCAACGAGTATTATAAAAAGTCTGCAGAGCATGATGTTAAATGGAAGGGCTATGGATGTAGAGCAGTGGCTTGATGATTTAAAGACTATAGATAAAAAAGAAGTGGCTGAAATAGATATTGTGAGATTAACAGGTGAGCCGGGATTTAAAGATAACCATACTATTGATGATGTAAATAAAAGGTTAGGCGGGGAGACATTTCAGAGACGGAAAGATAGTCCCTCTGCTAAAAAAATAGAGATTGATAAAGCCAAATTTGATGAGGCAGTTCGTACAGGTGAAAAGGTATCTTATTATGAGCATAAAAATGGCCAGAGGCTATTAACCCAGTTGACACCTGTTGAAAATAAATCCGAATGTCAAGCATGTCATGGTGATGAGCATAAGTTAAGATGTGTCTTGAGAATATCCACACCACTTGATGAGATTGATAAAAAAATAGCAACAAACCGCTGGTATATGATTATCATGTCGGCTGTAATGACATTGATTGTCTTAACAGTAATATGGAGGGTTATAAAGAAGAGTGCAACAGCTCCAATTACAGGTCTTGTCAGCCTGATGGGAGATATTGCCCATGGAGATCTGACACAGAAAATTGATGTTATATCCGAGGATGAGATAGGTGAACTATCAGAAAATGCAAATAAGATGGTTGATGATATAAATAATGCCCTCTCTCAGGTATTGGCAACAACAAAGATGGTTACATCATCTGCAAATGAACTCTCGAAAGACTCTGCACAGATTGTTGATGGGGCAAAGAGCCAGAGTGATAAGAGCACTAATGTTGCCACTGCAATGGAGGAGATGTCTGCGACAGTTACGGAAATTGCAAAGAATTCAGGCGAGGCGGCAAACGCCTCAAAAGAGGCAAGGGATATGGCAGTTAAGGGCGGTGATGTAGTGAAAAAGACCCTTGACGGCATGGGGAGAATAGCCTCTTCTGTTGAGAGGTCGGCAAATACGATAAAGATATTAGAGAAGAGTTCAGCCCAGATAGGTGAGATTGTGAAGGTTATAGACGATATTGCAGACCAGACAAATCTGCTCGCCCTAAATGCTGCTATAGAGGCTGCGAGGGCAGGAGAACAGGGGAGAGGGTTTGCAGTAGTTGCAGATGAAGTTAGAAAGCTTGCAGAAAAGACATCAAAGGCGACAAAAGAGATTGCCGATATGATAAAGGCTATACAGGTGGATACAAAAAATGCCGTCTCTGCTATGGATGAAGGGACAAAAGAGGGGAAGGCAGGTGTAAGCCTTGCAAGTGAGGCTGGTGCTGCACTTGATAAGATTGTTGAGACGGTTAAAAGGGTGTCTGACATGATTGCTCAGATTGCAACAGCGGCAGAAGAGCAATCTGCAACAACGGAGGAAATAACACGGAATATCGGGTCTATTGCTGAGGTAAGTAAAGATACTATGGCTAAGGCAGAGGCGTCATCCTCAGTAACAGAAGAGATGAAGAAACTTGCAGAGGAGCTGGAGAGCCTCGTCAATAGATTCAAATTGAGACAAGGATGAAAATATTTTTAAACACAGAGGCACTGAGACACTGAGAAAAATCAATAACAAAAAAACTAATGAAACCACGAGATTTCACCAGATTTACACAGATGACAGCACTGCTGTCATTCTGAGGGCGAAGCCCGAAGAATCTCAAACATAGATTCCTCACGGAGCCTGTCCTGAGCGAAGAAACAGGATTCCTCACTTCGTTCGGAATGACAGAGCGAAGGGTTCGGAATGACATTTCTTGTGATAATCTTGTGGTTCCTTTTTAATTTCATTTATTTTCTCCGTGCCTCTGTGTCTCCGTGGTTATATTTTTTAATTTAATTCCCCTTTTATAGCCAAAAAGTAATCCATCGTTACCATATGGTAACACCTTCTATTATTACCTAACTTTTTGATTTTTCTTATTCTTTTTTAAATGTAATATATTCTATTGTTACCCTCCTGTAACTTTTCTAAATTTCTAATCATATTGAACTTGAACTTAAGAATGTATATAACTTCAATAGTTATAAAGGGTTATATAGCTTTATTCGGAATATTCAAATAGTGGCATCCCTTTTGCTCATATAAAGACAGATATGCAAATAACTTAGCCCGGTTCCTTATGGTGGTAATCTAATCCATATAGATTCACCTCCTCCTCACAAAAGGAACCGGGTAGGTTAAATATAAATAAATTCTTCGAAAGGAGGTGAAATTATGAAAATATGGAAATGGGGGCTATTGCTTGCCACAATCCTGATAGTCCCCTTATATCTGACCTTTACAGTCCTTCCTGACAGGGTGTATGCGGAGCATAATCATGAATCTCATGAACATCAGGCATTAGAATCCTCTCCTGACCATGAGATACTTGAGCCGAGAGTTCCAGCAGGTAAAATGGCAGAGACAAAGGCATTAAAGAATATTGTAGCGGTGAATGCAAAGACCCTATCAGAGGCAAGGGAGATATTTACGGGGAAAGGCACATGCTATACCTGTCATGGTGAGAAAGGTAAGGGTGATGGTGAAAATGCAGGCTCCATGAACCCCGCGCCAAGAGACTTTACATATACCCCCTGGCAGAAGTTAAGGACAGATGGTGAGATATTCTGGGCTATTACAAATGGGACAGCAGGGGGAGAAAGCGGCATGCCTCCATTTGGTGATATGTTGAGTGACGAAGAGAGGTGGACACTTGTCAATTATATAAGAGAGTTTGGAAAAACTGGCGGCTTGGCAAATAACAGCAGCATAAAAAATTAAAGGTAAGGGAAGGAGGGTAATTTATGAACAGGAAAATTAGGTTTGGAGTATTATTTCTAATTGGATTGCTGGTTAATTTTGGTATTAGTAATGGCAGCTATGCAGCTGATGAAGTTGCAAAGTTGACAACAGCCCCTGCGGTTCCACCCGCACTTAATAGGGCAGGAGGGGCTAATGTAACTGTAGAATTGGAGACCGTTGAAAAGAAGGGTCAACTGGCAGATGGCGTTGAATATTCATTCTGGACATATGGGGGGACTGTCCCGGGTCCATTTATCCGTGTTAAGGAGGGAGATAACGTTACCTTTAGCCTTAAAAATAGTAAGGATAATAAGAATATTCATTCCATTGACTTGCATGCTGTATCAGGCCAGGGCGGTGGTGCGAAGGCTACCCAAACCACTCCTAGTGGAAAGACATCATTTCAATTTAAGGCATTGAACCCTGGTATATATGTTTATCACTGTGCCTCACCACATATACCCACACATATTGCAAATGGTATGTATGGTCTGATTCTTGTTGAGCCTGAGGGAGGACTTTCAAAGGTAGATAAAGAATTTTATGTAATGCAGGGTGATTACTATACTGCTGGCAAGACAGGTGAGAAGGGCGCACAGCCGTTCTCTGCAGAGAAGGCAAGGGCAGAACAGCCAACCTATGTAAAGTTTAATGCTATGGCTACACCGGGCAATATGAAGGCGAATGTTGGTGATACAGTTCGCATATATGTAGGGAATGGCGGACCAAATCTAACATCCTCTTTCCATATTATAGGTGAGATATTTGATAAAGTATATCCCCAGGGTGCTGTAGGCTCCGAGCCTGCAAAGAATGTCCAGACAACATCGGTTCCTCCAGGCGGCGCTGCTATTGTTGAATTCAAAATTGATGTCCCGGCTAATTATATTCTTGTTGACCATGCGATATTCCGTGCTATTGACAAGGGCGCTGTGGCAATCATTGAAGGTGCAGGTGCTGAGCAGCCCAATATATTCAAGCCTCTCAAGTAGGCTGTGGTTATAATGGTGGATATTTACCCCCGCACATAAGTTTATGTGCGGGGTTGATTTATCCCCCTTTTTCTCCCTTTTTTATGAACCCCGTAAGAGACCGAAGGTCTTACGGGGTGAAGGGGGAGGAAGGGGGGTCATCAATTTTTTTTATTATTATCTATTGACAATTTATGATTTATGTCATAGATTTTAGCCATTATTAAATTTATCATTCTAAAATATTTAATTTAAAGAGGAGGTGGATTATGAAAAGATATTTTTTTGTTTTCTTGGTCGGATTCTTTTTTGCATTATTTGTTACAGAGGCATCGGCGACAGAGGTAAAGGTTGGCGGAGAAATCAGGGTAAGGGGAGAAAGTGTTGGGAGTGATGGTCCTGGAACAAAGGGGATGGTGCTTCAGAGGACTCGTATAAATGTGGATGCTCAGGTAAATGAAACAGTGAAAGCTTATATACAGGTTCAGGACAGCAGGTCATGGGGCAGGGATGGAACAACAAATGGCACAGGCACCTCTGGAGATGAGACTACAACAATAGGGGCTACCGGGGGAACAGTAAAGGTAGATAATCGTGCTGACATTAAGCAGGCATATTTTCAGCTTGACAAAATCATTGACCAGCCCCTTTCAGTGAGGGTAGGACGACAGGTAATGGCATATGGGGAACATAGATTAATTGGTGGTTTTGAATGGTCAAACAATGCAAGGAGTTTTGACGCTGTAAAGCTCATGTATAATGCCGAGACCTTTGGTGTTGACCTCTGGTCAGCAAGGATTTATGAGACCTCTACCACCAGCAGCGACTCTGATTTTAATGGTATTTATGCTACTTATAAAGGCATCCCTTCTAATACAGTTGACCTCTATTACCTTCAGGACACAGTTCCAAAGTCTGCTGTGAGTGGCTCTCCCAATGATGCCAATGACGCCAATAAAGGCAGGGATGTATCAACATACGGGCTTCGTTTGAATGGCAAGCTGGCGGACATGGATTACACCGGTGAGATAGCTTTACAGGGTGGGACCAGGACCAATACCGGGACAGAGGTAAAACAAGAGGCTTCAGCCTATGCTGTGAAGGCAGGCTATACCATACCTTCTGTGATGGGTTTAAGGGTCGGTGCTGAATACGATTCTGCAACAGGTGATGACAGTGGTACGGCTGACAAGAAGGAGGACTTCCAGAACCTCTATCCTACCAATCATTATCTCTACGGTTTTACAGATGATATAAGCTGGTCAAATATGAAGGCATGGGCAGTTGTTGCGAGCCTGAAGCCGGTAGAGGGATTATGGCTTGGGGCTGAGTACTGGAATTATACAGCGGCTAAAGTTGCTTCAGGAGTATCGGATAATCTTGGTAATGAAATCAATCTTATGGCAAGGTATCCGCTCATGGATGCTGTCAAACTGGAGGCTACATGGGTCAGAAGGACAGCGGGAGAGGGGGGTGGAAAAGACTACTATGGTAATTCCCTCGCAAAGGATAAGATCAGTGACTTTATCTATCTTTCAGCTAATGTGGTGTTTTAATTAGGCTGCCTTCGGCAGTAACACACTGTAGGGCAGGGCTTTAGCCCTGCAAGCAAGCCTAAAGGCTTGCCCTACATTGAAATTTATTTTAATTAATTATTTTTTAGAGAGGAGGTGAAGGGATATGAACGAGGAGGGGAAGATATCAGGATGGCAGCTCTTATTTGATGATATTTCTATGTTGTTTTTTTTGGGCATAGTAATTCCAACGGTGTTTTATATAGTATGGGGGCTTATGGAGTATGCTAATGCTCCTACTGCTGTTATTACTGGACCGTAATTTTAATGGAGGGAGGAGAATATGGCTATAACATCACCTGAAACTTATTGGTGGAAACCGGCTGATAAAGAAGAAAGGCTGTGGATTACAATAGCGATAGTCTGGTGTCTGATTCTGTTTACCATGATGCCGCTCTGGCATATAGTGGGTGGACAGAATCCTTCATTAGAGCCTTTGAAGATAAGACCGACGGATTATCAAAAGGTAAGTGATGCCTTTATAGAAAAGTATAAGATTGGGGAGGAGGCAGGGATACCTGTTGTCAAGCCGCCTGATGGGGCTGATGTATATTTGCGTGGGCAGATGTGGAACTGGATTCCGATACTTGAGCTTAAGAAGGGTGTGAACTATAAGTTCCATATATCATCAGTTGACCTGATGCATGGGTTTTCACTCATGCCGCTGGTCATGAATTTTCAGATAGTTCCCGGGCAGGATAACATATTAAATTTAACACCCACTTCCTCAGGGACATTCCATATAATATGCAATGAGTTCTGCGGTATAAATCACCATACGATGGTGGGTAAGATAATTGTTAAGGATTAATATTTACCCCTCACCCTATCCTCTCCCCACAGTGGAGAGGGAAAAAAGGAAGGGATTCTTAAAAGGAGGGATTAAAAATGGCAGCAAATGCATTGGAATTCAGAACCTGTCCCATAACAGGGAAGAAGGTCTATGCAACAACCCAGAATTTAATATGGATAAACGCAGTTACATCTGTGGTCTTCCTTCTGGTTGGTGGGTTAGCGGCTCTACTGGTGCTGTTGACAAGATGGCCTGCGGTCCATCTTCTATCAGCAGACTTATTCTATAGAATTCTAACTTTACACCCCATAGCCGCACTCGTTGCATGGATAATATTCTTTGAGGTGGCAGGATTGTATTTTGGTTGTTCGGTTTTGCTCAATTCAAGACTTGCTGCGCCAAAGGTTGCATGGCTCGCATATTTTCTTATGCTCATTGGTGCTGCAATAGTGGCTGTGCAGATACTCATCGGTAATGCGGATGTAATGTTTACATCATATATCCCGCTTCAGGCATCTCCATTATATTATTTAGGGGTGATTCTTTTCGCTGTTGGTGCCTTAACTGCATGCGGTATCTTCTTTGGAACTCTGGCAATAGCAAAGGCAGAGAAGACATACGAGGGGTCTTTACCGCTCGTTACATTCGGCTTGTCAGCAGCAGCAATAATTGCAGTCTTTACCCTTGCAAGCGGGGCCATAATTTATATACCGACATTCCTATGGTCTATTGGGATAATAAAGAACATAGATCCTGCTATGTATAGGTTGATTTTTTGGGCTTTTGGACATTCTTCACAGCAAATCAATGTAACAGCAATGGTCTCAGTATGGTATCTATTAGGGGTGCTGACTGTTGGTTTAAAACCCGTTAATGAAAAGGTATGCAGGTCCGCATTTGTCCTGTATATCCTTTTTATAAATATGGCATCAGAGCATCATCTCCTCACTGACCCAACACTTAGTCCTGCACATAAAATTGCTAACACATCTTACTTTATATATATGGCTGCCCTTGCCAGTATGATTCATGCCCTGGCAATCCCGATGGCAGTTGAGGTTGCCCAGCGTAAGAAGGGATACACAAAGGGTGCTTTTGAATGGCTTACAAAGGCACCATGGGGTGAACCTGGTTTCCCTGCCCTGATATTCTCCCTTCTCATATTCGGGTTTATAGGAGGAATCACAGGTATAGTAAATGGAACAGAACAGTTATCTATCAAGTCCCATAATACATGGGCAATGACAGGTCATTTTCATGGGACTGTAGTAGGCGGAACAACACTTGCCTTTATGGGACTAACCTATTATGTAATCCCCCTTATTTTTAGAAGGGAACTTATTGGTAAAAAGTGGGCTACACTCCAGCCATATATATATGGTATAGGGCTTATTATCTTCACACTATCGATGATTGCTTCCGGCACACTTGGTGTTCCGAGAAGACACTGGGATATTACCTTTGCCGACTCTATAATACCATTCTCCTTTGACCCCACGGCGATTCTCTTTGTAACTCTGACGGCATTAGGTGGTTTGCTGGCTATTATAGGAGGGGCAATATTTGTAGGGGTAGCTGTCCTCTCTGTATTTTTTGGCAGGAAGATGGCTCCGAGTGAGGCAA
>JACRGN010000022.1 GCA_016234205.1 Nitrospinota bacterium
CCACATAGCGCCGAAACCTTTTGGCTTCATTAAGCCCCTCTCAGCGAGCTTTGCTACAACACAGGCATCGTGTCCTGTTGCATCTACCACAATTTTGGATTCAAGTGCTACAGGGTCAACACATGTAATCTCCCTTGGGAGTGCTGACACAGGTGTCCAGTTTATTACAGCTCCGGCGACTCTGTTTTTTTCTCTAATCACGATATCATCAAACTTTGTCATGTTGATAATCATTACGCCTGCATCACAGGCGGCTGCGATTAGTTTTGAGCAGGCATGTGGACCGTTAGTCATATATAGCCCCTCAGTTACCTTTTCATAGGGGATACCGAGTTCATCCAGCACCTCCTGTCCGGGTGCCCTTACAGTTATCTTATTCATGAGATACCCGCCTATCCAGAATCCTCCACCAAGATAGTTATTTCGCTCTACTATAAGAGTTTTAATGCCGCTCTTCGCCAGTTCCTTGCCTGCCATGAGTCCGCTTGGACCACCGCCTACTATAATTACATCACTCTCTACATACTCATTGAATGTCTTTGAAAAACCCTCTACTATTGCCCTTGTTACCTCTTTCTCTCCAACATCGCTGAAAATCTTTTTCTCTGCCATTTAAATCCTCCCTGTTAAAATTCAATTTAGCCACAGATGAACACAGACTTATATAAGAAGATAAGAAGTTGAGAAGTTAAGAGGTTAAGAAATCTCATCTTCCCATTTTCTTATCTTTTTGCTTTTAATATTGTCTGTGAAAGTCTGTGGCTGAATATATAATTTATTAAAATTTATAATATCTTAACCTGTTATCTTGTGTCAAATTCTTTTCAATATCTCCTCTGCAGCCCTTATTCCTGATTTTGCAGTGTGTGCAGCACCTGAACCGGGGAACACTTCATCACCGACCATGAAGAGTTTTTTTACAGGGGTCCTGGATGAGGGGCTGTTAAAACCGTAAAAACCGGACTGATTGTTAAAACTCCTTAACACACCATTTTTTCTTAAAGTCATACGCTGATAATCATCAGGGGTTATGCTGTATGCACAGTCTATGAATTCAGATATGAAAGGTATAAGCTGTTCCAAATTGTCAATCATCTCTTTTGTCTTATTCTCTCTCTCAAATTCCCAGTTAATCTTTGATGCCTCATCCTGAGATAAAAAATAGGTGGCTGTTATACTCCTCTTTCCCTGGGGTGCCCTCGTCTCATCCCATCCCGGACTGACAGAAATAAATATTATATTACTTCCTAAGGCTGGAAGCTCATAATCCCGCATCATTATGGCATGTTCACCCATCAGTTCGGGTATTACCTTTTCATCTATACCAAGGAGGACTGAAAATGGCACAAAACCACCTCTTATTTTTTTATTAATTCTTGAAAATTGGCTCTTCTTCCTCTTTTTCTTTACGAGACTCTCTTCCATATTTGAAAAGGTGGTATCGGAAATAACCCAGTCTGACTTTAACTCACTAACTGAATTTCCCTGCCTTACCTTTACGCCGCATGCCTTACTCCCTTTCAGGATTATCTCTTCCGCAGTGGAATTGCATGTAATCTTGCCGCCATATTTTATCAGTTGTTTTTCAAGCGTATTTGTCAATATCCTTGCCCCCCCTTTAATTCCATATATCCCCCTCTTTGGTATCCCGAGGATTATTGATGATATTGGGAGAGGGATATCTGCACTCTTTTTGTGTGTAAAATAGATGAGCTGTAGGTCAATGAATTTTTCTATCTCTGATGGGTTAACCCATTTATCGGCTAAATGCAGTATATCCTTTTTTCTTTTTAGGAGGATTGAAATGGCAGTATAGAATTTCTTTAATCTTTTATTTTCATGCGGGTAATGATTTTTTAGAGAATAGAAATGCCCTTTGTTTAAGAGGTAATAGATTTCATCTTCTATCTTATCTGACTCCTGATAGAATTTTATAAGGTTTGCCATGTCTGAGGGGAATTCCCTCTTTAACTCTTCATAAAGCCTATCCCTCTCCGAATAGATATTTATCCTGTGATTTGGCAGTATTACCTGTAATCCCGGCTCAATTTTCCTTATAACAGATTCTCTTTCAAGAAGGTCATTAAATATATTGAATTCCGAGAATAGCCAATGGAATACCTCCCCATGCCCAAATCCCCAGAAGAGTGATGCGGCAATATCAAAGGTATATCCATTTTTTGAAATTGAATTGCATAAGCCGCCGGCTGCCGAATTCTGCTCTACGACAAGTACTCTCAATCCCCTCTTTGATAAAAGAGATGCAGAGGTCAGTCCGCCTATGCCTCCGCCTATAACTATTACATCGTAATCAGCCATACTATTTAGAGGCTGAGGCTAAGGCTAAGGTTAAGAAAACATTAAACCTCAACCTCAACCTTTTATTTGGTATTCAGCCTGTCAATAAAGTCGGTATAGAATTCTCCTTTTAGAAAATCCTTATGGGAGAGAACCTTTTTGTGAAATGGGATGGTGGTCTTGATTCCTTCCACATGAAACTCCTCTAATGCCCTATTCATCTTTGCAATTGCATCCTCTCTGTCATGTCCATGAACTATCAGCTTTGCTATCAGGGAATCATAGTATGGAAGAACTGTATATTCAGAATATATTGCAGTATCTACCCTTACACCCGGCCCGCCGGGGATATTTAATGCTGTTATCTTGCCGGGAGAGGGGATGAATTTATCAGGGTCTTCTGCATTTATCCTGCACTCAATACTGTGGCCGAATATGTTTACCTCTTTTTGCTTTATCTTTAGTTTTTCTCCTGCAGCAATCCTTATCTGCTCCTTTATCAGGTCAATACCGGTTACCATTTCTGTAACAGGGTGCTCCACCTGTATCCTTGTGTTCATCTCTATAAAATAATATTTGCCGTCGCTGTCAAGTAAAAACTCTATAGTCCCGACACTCTGATAGTGTATAGATTTTACTGCCTTTACTGCACACTCCCCCATCTCCTTTCTTAATTTATTGGTTAAAGCCGGTGATGGGGATTCCTCAATCAATTTCTGATGTCTCCTCTGTATAGAGCAATCCCTTTCACCGAGATGGATAGTGTTCCCCTTTTCATCCGCCATGATTTGAAACTCAATGTGCCTTGGCTTTTCAATATACTTCTCAAGATAGATATGCGGGTCGGCAAATGCAGCAGAAGCCTCAGACTGAACCACATTGAAGGTGTCTATGAGGTCATCTTTTTTCCTTATAATCCTCATCCCCCTGCCGCCTCCGCCTGCCGATGCCTTCAATATTATTGGATATCCTATCTTTTCTGCAATCACGGCAGCCTCAACTGCAGATTCAACCCTCTCAGGGCTTCCGGGGACAATCGGCACCCCTGCCTCTTTCATCGCATTCTTTGCCTTCACCTTATTCCCCATGAGCCTGATATTCTGGGGTGTCGGCCCAATAAATTTTATACCGCAGGTCTCGCATATTTCCGCAAGTGAGGGATTCTCAGAGAGGAATCCGTATCCGGGGTGTATTGCATTTGCACCGGTAATCTCCGCCGCACTTATGATACTTGGGATATTAAGGTAACTCTTGGAGCTCTCAGGAGGGCCTATGCAGACAGCCTCATCTGCAAATTTCACATGGAGGGAGTTTACATCTGCCGTTGAATGGATTGCAACAGTCTTTATCCCAAGCTCTTTGCATGCCCTTATGACTCTCAGGGCTATTTCACCACGATTGGCAATTAAGATTTTGTTAAACATATCTAATAATAGTGTCAGTGTCAGTGAAAAGTGTCAGCAAATAAAAATGACATTTGCACTTATAACTTTTCAATTACAAACATTGGTTCGCCGAATTCTACCGAATGGGCATTTTCTATTAATATTGATACAATTCTGCCGCGCACCTCTGATTCAATCTCGTTCATCAGTTTCATCGCCTCTACAATGCAGAGCACCTGCCCCTTTTCAATAACATCGCCTTCTTTGACATAAGGGTCAACCCCTTCAGACGATGCCTTGTAGAATGTGCCTACCATAGGCGATTCAACAATCACATAATTATCTCCCTGAGGGATTACTTTTTTATGTTTTATGCCTGCCGTAACTTCTTCTATTTTAGTCTGCGTGACCGTGGCTTGATGAGGTGTTGGCGGTGTATGTGTAATATGTCTATGTGCAGAAACCTCAGATGGTCCCACGCCCCCTTTTCTTAATCTTACCTTTGTGCCTTTTTCATCAATCTCTAATTCTGATATGCTGCTCTTCTCAAATAATTCAACAAGCCTTTTTAATTCTTTAAGGTCCATAATCCTCCCTCATCAATAACCAATAATCAAATCCCAAACTCCAGATAAATTTCAATAATCAATAACCAAACAGCGCATTTGAAAATTTGATTATTGGTAATTGGTTATTATTTGGTATTTGAAATTTGATGTTTGATTATTCTTATTTCACCCTCTCCACATACTCCTCTGTCCTTGTATCAATCTTTATCATATCCCCTTCATTTACAAAAAGGGGAACCTGAATTACTGCCCCGGACTCTATAGTTGCAGGCTTGCTGCTGCTTGTTGCAGTATCGCCCCTATATCCCGGCTCTGTCTTTATAACCTTCATCTCGACAAATATCGGCAGTGTGACACCTATTGGTATATTATTGTGAAACATGGCAGTTACTATGATGTTCTCCTGAAGAAAATTTTTACTCTCCCCAAGCTGCTTCTCACTCACAAATATCTGTTCATAGGTCTCTGTATCCATAAAGTAGTAGTCATCACCGCTTTTATAAAGGAATTGCATCTGCTTCTCCTCTACATCAGGTGTTTCAAATTTATCACTTGACCTGAATGTTCTCTCAATCAATTGCCCTGTCTTCAAATTCTTTAACTTTGTCCTGACAAATGCCCTTAAGTTTCCCGGGTTTACATGCTGAAACTCTACAATTACATAGAGGTCACCCTCGTACTCAATCTTCAAATTGTTCCTGAAATCTGTAGTTGAAACCATACTTATTTACTCCTCCTTTTATTTTTCTATTTCCGAGGTTAAAACCTCACAACCTTCTTTTGTTACTAAGACCATGTCTTCAATCCTTACACCGCCCCAGCCATGAATATATATACCCGGTTCAACTGTGAAGACCATTCCTTCTTTTATTATATCATCCTGCCCCTCGGCAATCCTTGGATTTTCATGGACTTCAAGACCGACACCATGTCCAGTGCTGTGTCCAAAATTTTCTCCATAACCTTTTTCTATTATAAACTGTCGTGCCTTTGAGTCAATCTCTGATGCCTTTAAACCCGGCTTGATTGATTTTATTGCCTCCCTCTGTGCATCCAATACTATGCTGTAAATATCCTTTTGCCTTTCATCCAATCTGCCTACGGATAGTGTCCTTGTGCAGTCAGAATTATAACCCATGTACCTGGAGCCGAAATCCAAGATTACGAGTTCACCATCCTTTATAATTTTATCACTGGCTATTCCATGGGGAAGCGCCCCCCTTTCGCCGGAAGCTACTATTATATCAAAAGGTATCCCTTCTGCACCTTCTTTTCTTAACTGATATTCCATTTCTATTGCAATCTCGTTTTCC
>JACRGN010000226.1 GCA_016234205.1 Nitrospinota bacterium
ATACCCGTATCAAACTTGCAGATAAGGGTATAAATTCTATTGTGGTAAAATTTCCCGAAACCGTTAAGACAAACTGAACAAAAAAATTATAATTGCCGAAGTGGTGGAACTGGCAGACACGCATGTTTGAGGGGCATGTGGGGTAACCCATGGGGGTTCGAGTCCCCCCTTCGGCACCATAACTAACTTTGTCGGAATTGATTGCTCCGCAAAATGAAATCCGCTTTTGTTTTCGCCGTAAAATCCCAGAGTTCTCCCCAGTTAATTGAAAGCGTTTTGTCCTTGAGAGTGGGATTAGAGCCGAGAGAACTGAAAAAGGAATATCCCAAGGGGACATTTCCAAAAAGCTTGGTGTTCACCGGAGTTATATCAGTGGAATTGAGCGAGGGATAAGAAACCCGACAGTCAAGGATGTGGAAAGATTGGCGGACGCTCTTGGCGTGGATGTTTCCGAGCCATTCCAATTTTAAATTTTTATGAATCTTTTGAATAAAATTTGCTCCTATTGGTACGAATGCATCAAAAACGAAGATGTATTGGAGAAGGACATTTCAATCAATGTTCGCTCGAAGGCAATTTTGTATCCTTTTGACGATGATCCTTTTATTTTTAGAAAAAAAGATACTCGTGTCAAAATCACAGACGAAAAATTAAATACTTTTGCGAGTGCCAAAACCGAGGGGTTAGAATTTTTTTATGGATACCCGCTTTTATTTTATTGTGACCAAAGAGCCGATAAGGATTTGGTAGCGCCATTGTTTATTATAAAAATAAAGTTTGAACACGATGAAAACGGTGCTTATTTATCTAAAGACGAAGCACGTCCAATTTGCGGAATTCAAGCACTAACGAAATTGGGATTGAGGACAGAAGAAATAGCCAATATAAATCAGTCAGTAGAAAATCTGTTTAATGGCAATCCAAACATTGATGAACAAGAGCTTGCCGTTCACGTCTTGGAGATTATTAAAAAAGAAGCGGAAATTTCGATTAACGAGGATATCAAACCATCTCAACTCTCAAATTCTAAAAAACTCACTAAAGAAATGTCGGCAGGCTTGTACAACAAAAGCCTAATTTTTGCTGGAGAAACTACGGTTTTTAATATCCACCTTGTAAAAGATTTATTGGAGCTTAAGAGTAGAAATGATATAGAAAAAACATCTTTATCATTTTTTTCTGCTCCTCGTTCTGCTGATGTTCAGAATAAAATAATACCGATACTTCCTTTTCCATCAAACGAATACCAGATAACAGCAATTCAGGATATTTTTAGGCACTCGCTAAGCGTGATAACAGGACCTCCTGGGACTGGAAAAAGTCAGTTTATTTCAAACTTGATCATCAATCTTTTTCTCGCCGGAAAATCGGTTTTATTTGTAAGTCATACTGGTGACGCTGTTGATGTGGTCAATTCAAAAATCAACGAGCAATTTAAAAATTTAATGTTGCTGACTGGGAAAAAAGAACTTCGGCAAGACTTGAAAGGAAGATTTAATGAATTACTCGCAGAATTTTCAAAAAGAAGCACCAAGACAATCGAGGTTGTCTATATCCATTCACTTTGGAAAACCATCTTGGAATACAGAAATGGTTTACTGAAAAAAGACGAGATGGAACGGGATTTTCAGCAGAAGTATTTTTACCAACACGAGCTTGAAAGTATTTTGCAAATCCAAGATTCATTTTTCAGAAAAATAAAAATATATTTTAAATCCCTTGTCCTCGGTTTTAAATTGAAAAGAATAAAAGTGAAATTAGGGAAATTGCCGAGCAGAATAGATTTTGAATCAAAGATAAAAGAATTGGAAAAAGAATATTATCTCTCCTGCCAAGATTTCATTAGGAATGTTTACTTAGGGAAAATGCTCGGTAGCGGCAACAAAACCGGAATAGTAAATACTTTTCTTAATCAAATTCATGGGCATAGGGTTAATGATGAAGACATAGATGAATCATTGTTTATCAATGCCTTACAAGTTCTTAGAATTTGGTCATGCACATTAAAATCACTTAGAGCAACTTTCCCTCTTAAGGCTAATGTCTTTGATTATATAATTTTTGATGAGGCATCTCAAATAGATTTGCCATCTGCGGCTCCGGCATTATATCGTGCCAAGAAAGCCATTATCGTTGGCGATCCAATGCAGTTAACGCATATAGCAGGAATTACTAAGGAGATTGATCGCGGACTAGCAAAAATGCATAGCTTAATCGAGATAAAAGATATTTACCCTGTCAAAATAAGATACTGCGATGTTTCATTGTATAAAGCGGCAGAAAACTCCCTGCCGCACTCTCCAATACTTCTGACTAATCATTACCGCTCTGAAGATCAAATCATCTCGCTTTGCAACCAAGTGTTTTATGAAGGTCGTCTAAAAATATTGAGTACGCTTGATTATCAAAAATTCCCCTCTAACTTGCCGCTCGGGATTCAGTGGGAAGATGTAAAAGGTGAAGTTTACAAACATCCTTCAGGAAGCCGTATTAACCAGCAAGAAATTGATGAGGTTTGTAGAGTCTTCCAAAAAGTGCTTAAAGAAGTTTCTGGTACGGATTTAAGCATCGGAGTAGTTACGCCTTATTCCAGACAACGACACGCAATAAATGAAAAAATTCACTCTTTTGTTCCCAATGAAATCTTTGAAAAGCACAAAATAGAAATACTCACCGCTCACACATTTCAGGGTTCAGAAAAAGATATAGTTATTTTTTCATTAGTTGTGTCTTCTCAAGGAAATGGGAATAGCGACAAGTGGTATAACATCTACCCGCAAATTTTGAATGTGGCTCTTTCTCGCGCGAGATACCTTTTGTATATCGTTGGAGATAAAGATTTTTGTGAGAATCGAGAGGGTATTTTAGGCAAGATTAAAGGTACATATCAGAAAATAAAAGACGAAGAAAAATTGGAGGAGTACGATCTAAAGGCAAAATTTGATACTACAACCGAAAGAATATTTTACGAACAGCTACAAAAAATCGGGTTAGAAAAACTAGGGTATAAATTAGTGCCCAAGTTAGTGGCGAAACGCTACACGCTAGATTTTGCGATTGTTGGTAAGAAAAAAATTGATGTTGAGATAGACGGAATACAACATGAGGTTATTGAGGGAATGCCAGTTTTGGAAGATGTCGAGCGAGATGAATTTTTGAAAAAAGAGGGCTGGAAAATCTTGCGGTTTCCTAATCACAGAGTTTTATCCGAAATGCCAAAGATTGTTGAGGAGTTGTTGATTGAGTTAGGTTAGAGATGTAAGATAATTAGGATTTGCCGCCAAAAATTACGTCCGTCCCCGCGAGGGCATGGTGAAAGGAGGGGAGAGATTCCACCACGCCTCCGCAAGAGGCAGACAGGCTATTATAAGCGAAGCCCAGCCGCCCTGCTCATTCAGAGCAGAGCAGAGCAGAGCTAAGCTAAGCAAAAAAACGCCTGTTTCCTCATAGAATAAAAATACGGCGTACACAATAGAAAAAGAGCAAAAAGTGTTTTTCTGTGGGGCAGTGCTGGTTTCCGGTGCGGCTGGACTGAGCGTCAGTATTGCCGCTCAAAAAAGTTCGCGCAAGTGTATAATTTCGGCACCATAAATTAATCCTTTCATAAGCTCTCCTAATATTCTTTAGAAATTATCAGAAAGCCTCCAGCGTATGCGGCTGCTGATAAGAAAAGTGTAGTTCTGAATCCAAAGGAGAGGGCTATCAGTATCACGAGGACAGAGCTTACAACTGAGGAACATCCGTTTATACACCATGCCCATGGAATTATTCCGGCATTATATCTCTCAAGGAGTTTTATACCGGTCGGGAAAGGCATCCCCATGAGGAATCCGAGGGGGAAGAGAACGGCAAAGGAAATAAGCTGACGCCAGATGATACCCTCAATAAGTATTTTATTAAATATATAAGGTAGAAGTATTGCATATATAATAATCAAGCCGCATAAAATCAAAAGATATAATTTAAACTCCCTAATCCTTACTCCGCCATCCTGCCCATTTGAGAATTTACCGGAGAAACGGCTTCCCACGCCTGATGAGATTAAGAGAGTAAACAGGACTGTGGATATTGAATAAACAGGATGCCCTAAGAATAGTATAAACCTCTGAATCATACTTATCTCGGCAAACATAAAGCCTATTCCTATTAGAAGAAAATAGAGGAGGAAGGATATATCTGCCATGTTAAAATTTTTTAAACTTACCTCTCTGGAGAAGAATAGCGGGAGGATTATGAAGGCGACGCTTACAAATAACGCCTGTATAAAGACAACTGGAATGAGATACCCCCCTTCTAAAAAAGGCTGCCATTTACCGCCAAATATTTTATATGTCTCTTTGATTGCATCCCACTTAAAAAAGTGATGGAAGAAGGGTCTCTCATCGTTAACTGGAGTTATGTCAAATATATAATTTTTGAAAAAATTATCCCTTTCAGTAGAATTAATTATTTTTGACAGGAGGTTAAAATAGAGAGGCTCCTGAAATCTGTTGTAAATATTAGTCTCTTCCTTCTTTATGCCGGGATAATATTCAACATCAAAATGTCTCTCTTTACAAAAAGCCTTTACCTTTTCAATATCACTGTTGCCAAACTCACTCCTTCTGATAATAATTGTGATTGTCCCCCATGTCCTTATAATGGCTATATGTTTTTCGGGTGATGTGACCCCAATCTCCTCAAGTGCCTTTATGGTTATACTGACAATCTTAAGCTCATGTCTCGGCGGCGGGAGCAGATAGAGAGTAATTGTAAGGATTCCATTTTCATTTAGGTGTTCAATATAGTCCCTGAATGCCTCAACTGTAAATCTGTAGTCCTCGGTCAGTCCGTATATGCCTGTAGATGATGAAGCAAGGGCGTCGGCTGGTGAAATCTGAATGATGTCGTATCTTTTTTTTGACTGTCGTATAAAAGTCCTCCCGTCTCCCGATTTAATACCTAATTTTTCTTTATTATAGATTCCTCCTGAAAATTCTCTATAATCATTTTTTACAATCTTGGTAAGGAGCGGGTAAAATTCTACAGATTCAATATTCTTTGCTCCATGGTATATTGCAGAAAGTATATCCAGTCCCCCTCTCGGGTCAAAAATAAGGACATTATCTGGATTCGTCAGATAGTATGGTATGGCTGACGGGAGATAGTCTATGAATCTTATCTCATCCTTATTGCCGCTGAATTTTGTAATTGCATTTAGATTGCCTCCGTCCACTGTAAGTCCTATCTGTTCAGGCAATTCCCCCTGAAATTTAAGACTGAGCCCTGGTGCAAATCTGACAGCCCCGCTCTTTATAACATCCACTCTTGAAATTGAATCCCACTCTGTTTTAACAATCTCTGCATCAGGATGGCGGAGTGCCGTTTGGAGTCCTTTATAAGGAGATATGGCAATCTCCATAAAGGGCGGCGAAATAATTATAATTGATATTGGTATAACAATAAGAATAAGACGATACGGAAAGCTGTTTTTCTTATATGGTGATGGCTGAAGGCTGAAGATGGTTGATGCAAGTATCCCTGATATTGATGAGATAACGACAGAATTAGAAGCACCTGTTAGGGAAAATATAAGTAATGCGAGAAGACATCCGCTCCCCGCCCCAATGAGGTCAGAGAAATATATTCTGTGTACAATATTATTGAATCTTGATATAGCAACAGATATAGTCATGCCTGAAAAAAAGAATGGTATGGAAAAGAGGATGTAATAGATTAAGATGTAGATTATCTGCATTGGGTCCCATGCAATCTTAATCGGGTCAAAGGCTATACGGTTTGTAATAATATATGATAATGGCGAGAATATAGCGAACAAAAGGGCAGAGATGGATAGAACAGAGTAAGTGTCTTTTTTTAAAATTGACGGGAAGAGCATGAGAAATGTCCCGCTTGCACTATATCCAAGCAGTGCCATGCTGACAACCATAAAGGCAAAGTGATACCACTGTGCAACAGAGAAGATCCTTGTCAAAGTGATTTCAAACAGGAGTGTGGAGAAAGAGGTGAGGTATATGCCAAGATATAAAAGAGACGATTCTTTGTAGAGATGTTTCACCTGAAAATACCCCCTCTCTGTCATTCCGAGCGGAGCGAGGAATCTCGCTTTTTAGATTGCTTCGCCTTCGGCTCGCAATGACATTTTCATCATTCTTTGTGTCTCTTTGAGACATGTGTGTTTCATAATGAATCATGGGTTACAGATTATGTGAATGCAATTATACTATATTCATAATTCATAATTCCTGATTATTATTGACGGGTATATTTATTTGGTTTAATTTAAAGATATGCATAAAAAGAATAGAGAATCCAGAATCCAGAATCCAGAATTCAGAAAATTAAAAATCTTTATCCTGCTATTATCCCTCTGTCTCCTATCTCTGGTATCTGCATTTAAATCAGAGGCGGAGAATATAAAAAAGAGGTTTAGTGAGACAAGATTGCTGATGGGGACAGTAGTAGAGGTTATTGTAATCAGTGACAAAGAAGATGCCGCCAGAAAATCCATAGCTGTTGCATTTTCTGCAATGGAGAGGGTTGACAGGCTTATGAGCAATTTCAAGGAGGATAGTGATATCTCAAGAATAAACAAAGGGGCAGGGTCTGAGGCTGTAGAAGTGGATAGTGATGTAGTGGAGGTTATTAAGAAATCCATATACTACAGTGAAATATCAGACGGTGCATTTGATATAACTATCGGTGGTGTAGAAGAATTGTATGATTTTGAGGATAAAGGGAGGATACCTGAGAAGGGAAAGTTTAAAAACTCTGTCAATCTTGTAGGGTATAAAAGTATCATCATAAATGGCAATAGAGTCCGTCTTGTCAAGAAAGGGATGAAATTAGACCTCGGCGGGATTGCCAAGGGATATGCAATAGATAAAGGAATTGATGCAATCAGAAAAAATGGAGTTGCTGATGCACTTATAAATGCAGGCGGGGATATAAGGGCGATTGGCGAGAGTGAAAATGGTCAATGGAAGGTAGGGGTTTTACATCCGAGGGAAAATGGTAAACTTAAAGATACCCTATTGCTAAAAAATCTTTCTGTAGCAACATCTGGTGATTATAGAAAATATTTTATCTCAGGTGGAAAGAGGTATCATCATATTCTAAATCCCTCTACAGGACTGCCGACAGAAGGGGTTCAGAGTGTGACAATTATTGCACCCTTTGCAGTTGACTCTGATGCCCTTGCAACTGCAGTGTTTGTCCTTGGTAAGAAAAGGGGGATGGAATTAATAGAGAAATTAAAGGATGTGGAAGGTATTATAATTGACTCAGATGGCTTGGCAATATACTCATCCGGAGTTAAAAAATATATTCATAACTGAGAGTTGATGTATTTAAACACTTGACAAAGTGCCATAGATAAAATAAAGTTATATTATACCGCGGGGTGGAGCAGTCTGGTAGCTCGTCGGGCTCATAACCCGAAGGTCGCAGGTTCAAATCCTGCCCCCGCTACCAAATAAAACCTCAGTTTGTAAATTTTCATTTCTGTTTATCTCCATCAGTTCAAATCACATTATTTCTTTTATCCCTTTTGTCTTGAAATATTTTTTAATCTATAATACCCTTTAGTTAATATGATAAAGAAGGTAGATGCATCTAAGTTAAAAGTCGGTATGTATATATCCAACTTTGACAGGCCCTGGCTTGAGACCCCTTTTCTGTTTAATAAGGTGTTGCTAAAGGATGATAAACAGATAGAAAAAGTTAGGAAATCTTGCAATTATGTTTATATAGATACTGATAAGGGGCTTGATGTCCAGGAATCGGAATCTTTAGCAGATGCAGATAAAAAAATTGAATATGAGATGCATGAGACAATTCAGGAGGCGCTGAAGAGAGAGCCGCCGCCGGAGGACAAAGTAGCCTTTCATGAAGAGATAAAAGAGGCAAAGAAGGTTCATAGTGAGACAAAGGATGTTATAAAAAATGTAATGCATGATGTGAGGATGGGGAAGAGCATATCATCAGGTGACGCGAAGAAGGTTGTTGATGATATGACAGAGAGCATAATGAGAAACAGGGATGCACTCCTCTGCCTCACACAGTTAAAAAAAAGGGATGAATATACATCTTTTCACTCTATAAATGTCTGTGTCTTGTGTCTCGCCTTTGGCAGACATATGGGGTATCAAAAGCATGAATTAAGAGATATGGGAATAGGCGCCCTCCTGCATGACGTAGGGAAAATGAAGATACCTGATGAGATTCTAAACAAGGAGGGGAAGCTCACGGAAGATGAATTTAAGATAATGAAGAGGCATGTTATCTACAGTGCCGAAATCTTAAGCACAAGTTATGGAATAAACCAAAGGGCATTGGAGATACCTTTACAGCACCATGAGAGATATAATGGGACAGGTTATCCAAAAGGACTCAAGGGTGATGAGATTAGTATGTTCGGGATGCTCTCCTCTATTATTGATGTCTATGATGCAATTACAAGCAACAGAGTTTATCATAATGGCATGCCGGCTCATGATGCATTGAAGAGAATGTATGAATGGAGGGGTAAAGATTTTCAGCCTATATTAATGGAGAGGTTTATCCAGTGTGTAGGAATTTACCCGTTTGGAACTCTGGTAGAGCTTGATAATTCTGACATAGGTATCATCATATCTATAAACAGGATTCATATTTTGAGGCCAAAGGTACTGGTTATAATTAATGGCAATAAAAAGCCGTATGGCGAGCAGAAGGTAATAGACCTGACTGAAAAACTCCCTGATAAGAATTATAAATTGAGTATAAAAAATATCCTTGACCCGATTGCTTTGAATATAGATACTCAGCAGTATTTAAAAGGGAAGGGGCTTTTGTATACGACGAGCAGTTAATTTAGCACACTCCTTAGAAACTGTCCTGTATACGACCTCAGATTTTTTGCCACCTCTTCAGGTGTTCCATAGGCTACAATCTCGCCGCCAGAATCACCGCCCTCCGGACCAAGGTCTATAATATGGTCTGCCGTCTTTATCACATCAAGATTATGCTCAATTACAACTACCGTATTTCCTGCGTCTGTCAGGCTGTTCAATACATCAAGGAGTTTCTGTATGTCTGCGAAGTGAAGCCCTGTTGTTGGCTCATCTAAGATATACAATGTCCTCCCTGTGCTTCTCTTTGAAAGCTCTTTAGAAAGCTTTACCCTCTGTGCCTCACCGCCTGAAAGGGTTGTGGCAGCCTGGCCGAGCTTTATGTAATCCAAGCCTACATCAGAAACAGTCTGGAGCTTGGATTTTATGGAAGGGATATTTTCAAAAAATATTAATGCCTCACTGACTGTCATATCAAGGACATCTGCTATATTCTTCCCTTTATATTGTATATCAAGTGTCTCCCTGTTAAACCTTTTACCCTTGCATACTTCGCATGTGACATAAATATCAGGGAGGAAGTGCATCTCTATCTTTATGATTCCGTCGCCTGCACACGCTTCGCACCTGCCCCCCTTCACATTGAAGCTGAATCTCCCCGCCTTGTAGCCCCTCTTTCTTGACTCAGGAAGCTGTGCGAAGAGGTCTCTTATAAGATTAAATACACCTGTATATGTTGCAGGATTGGAGCGGGGTGTCCGTCCTATCGGAGACTGGTCTATGTCTATTACCTTGTCTATAAATTCAATCCCTTTAATCCCTGAAAACCTCCCTGGTTTTTCTGTGGATTTCCAGAAGACCTGTGCAAGTGCCTTATAGAGTATATCAATGACCAGTGTGCTCTTGCCTGAGCCTGACACACCTGTGATGCATGTAAATAGTCCGAGAGGTATTGATACATCAATATTTTTAAGGTTATTCTGGGATGCACCAAGAATCTTTAGATGGCTGTTGTTGCCATTTCTCCTTTTTGTGGGGACAGGTATTGACAGGGCACCAGAGAGGTAACGTCCTGTCAGTGATGCCTTATCTGATAAAATTTCTTTTGGAGAGCCGCAGGCAACTACACTGCCGCCGTGAATCCCTGCACCAGGACCAAGGTCAATTATATAATCCGCAAGTAATATTGTATCCCTGTCATGCTCTACCACAATAACCGTATTCCCTATATCCCGCAGTCTTATAAGTGTATCAAGGAGTCTCTTATTGTCCCTCTGATGAAGACCTATACTCGGCTCATCTAAAATATATAAGACCCCCATGAGGCTTGAGCCGATTTGGGTTGCGAGCCTGATTCTCTGGCCTTCACCGCCTGAAAGTGTTGCAGATGTCCTGTCAAGGGTGAGGTAATCAAGCCCTACATCCTTCATAAATCCGAGCCTCTCCTTTATCTCCTTCAATATCCTTCTTGCAATTGTCCATTCCTGTTCTGTAAGAGAGAGGGAATTAAAAAATTCTATTGCCTCTCTTACGGAGAGGGCTGTAAGCTCCATTATGGATTTTCCCCCTACCTTTACTGACAGGCTCTCAGGCTTGAGCCTTGCCCCCTTACAGGCAGGGCATGGGGTCATGCTCATATACTCCTGAATCTCTTCCCTTATGTATTCGGATTCCGTCTCCTTATATCTCCTCTCCAGATCAGGTATTACACCCTCAAACTCCCTGTGATAGAAGTGCCTGCGGTTGTCCCTCTCATAAAAAAACTTTATCTGTTCATCCCCTGAGCCGTATAGAATAATATCCTGAATCTTTTTATCCCCGATTAAGACCCCTTGATTACAACCTTCAAGGGCAGGCTTCGGGGACAGGTCTAAATCCATGAATGGAGTATCAAGGCTGAATCCGTAATGGTCGGACAGGCACTGGAGCATCTGATAGAAATATACCGATGTCCTCTTTTCCCACGGTTTGATTGCACCATCCCTCAAAGAGATGCTTTTATCAGGGATAATGAGGTCTGCATCAATGTGCATATCAGTCCCAAGCCCGTCGCATTCAGGACATGCACCATGGGGGCTGTTAAATGAGAACATCCTTGGCACAAGGTCAGGATAGCTTATATTACAGTATAAACAGGCAAACTTTTCACTAAAGAGCAACTCCTCTCCCCGATTAAGACCTTCGGGGACAGGTTTATCATCTACAGTTACAATGACAATCCCATCCGCCATCTTTAAGGCAAGCTCTATTGAATCAGCAAGCCTCCTCTCTATTCTCTCTTTTATAATAATCCTGTCAACGACCGCCTCAATTGTGTGCTTCTTATTCTTATCAAGCTCTATTTTTTCTGTAATCTCCCTCATCTTTCCGTCCACCCTGACCCTTACAAAACCCTGTCTCTGCAGGTTTTCAAATTCTTTTCTGTATTCACCTTTTCTATCCCGGATAATTGGAGAGAGTATCTGAATCTTTGACTTCTCAGGGAGAGATTTCACCCTGTCAACAATCTGCTGGACTGTTTGTGATGCTATCGCCCTTCCGCATTTGTAACAATAGACCTTCCCTATACGGGCATAGAGCAGCCTCAGATAATCATAAATCTCTGTTACAGTCCCGACAGTTGAGCGGGGATTTTTACTTGTTGTCTTCTGCTCTATAGAAATGGCAGGTGACAGCCCTTCAATATATTCAACATCAGGCTTCTCCATCTGCTCAAGGAACTGGCGGGCATAGGCAGAGAGAGATTCCACATACCTCCTCTGCCCCTCTGCATAAATGGTATCAAAGGCGAGGGATGACTTCCCTGAACCAGAGAGCCCTGTAATTACCACAAGCTTATCTCTCGGTATCTCCAAATCAATATTCTTTAAATTGTGCTCCTTCGCACCCTTGATGATGATTTTTTTATTATCCATGTTTTTATTTTATCAGTATAAAAGTCCATTGACAACATAATGAGCTTAATCTATAGTAAATCCTGTTAGAAAGCCTTAATTTGTTGGGAGATTCATAAATGACAATAGAGAATATATTAAGAGAGATTAATTTTGAGCGTTTATTTGGCTATTAAATATCAAAGAAAAACCTTATGAAGGAAAAACAGATTAACGCAATAAAGAAAACGCTCATTGAAGTGGCAAAAAGATATGGGGTAAAAAAAGCTGCATTGTTTGGGTCTATAGTAAGAGGAGAAACCACAGAGGGGAGCGATATTGACCTTTTAATTGAATTTGAAGGGAAAAGGAGTTTGTTGGATTTGGCAGGATTAAAACTGGAACTTGAAGAGTTGCTGGGAAGAAAAGTGGATGTTCTTACCTATAAATCCCTTCACCCTCTCCTCAGAGAAAAGATATTGAGTGAACAAAAAGTAATTCTAT
>JACRGN010000227.1 GCA_016234205.1 Nitrospinota bacterium
CAGTGCAGCCGGAACACCTGAGTCAGGGACAGGAATTACAATATCCGCATCAATCATTGTCTCCCTTGCAAGCTGTCTTCCGAACTCCTGCCTTATAAAATTTACATTTTCCCCGAATATATTGCTGTCAGGCCTTGCAAAATATATAAATTCAAAAACACAGTGAGACCTCCTTGATGCAGGAAAAGGCTTATAAGATTGAATCCCCTTATGATCTATAACTACAATCTCACCCGGCTCAATATCCCTTTCATACTTTGCCTCTATTAAATCAAATGCACAGGTCTCTGATGCCAGCACATACGAGTCTTTCAGCCTTCCCAATGATAACGGCCTAAAACCATTGGGGTCCCTTACACCCACCAATTCATTCTCGGTCATGATTAGAAGCGAATATGCCCCCTTAATCCTTGAAACAGCATCTATCACCCTGTCCAGCAGCTTGTCTTCTTTAGACTGTGCAATGAGATGGACTATTACCTCTGTATCCATGGTAGAGCGGAATATGGAGCCGTATGCCTCAAGCTCACTCCTGATATATGCAGCATTAACCAGATTGCCATTATGGGCAAGGGCAAGAGAGCCGCGAGAATAATCTACCAGAATGGGCTGGGCATTTTTAAGGAGACTTGCACCTGTAGTTGAATATCTGTTGTGCCCTATTGCAATATATCCGGAAAGTTTATCAAGGCGGTCCTGCGAAAAAATATCTGCCACAAGACCCATATCTATCTCTGAGTGCAAAAACTTCCCGTCAGATGATACAATACCTGCACTCTCCTGTCCCCTGTGCTGCAAGGCATGGAGTCCAAGGTATGTTATATTCGCCGCCTCAGAATGGCCGTATATTCCAAAAATTCCACACATCTATCAAAAAGCAGGTTAAGGTCAAGGTCGAGGCTTAGGAAAAAAATCCTTAACCTTAACCTCAACCTTAACCTGTCCTTATATATTATCTTGCATCAAAAATATCTGCAAATCTCCCGCTGGTATGCCTCAGTCTCATGCTTATCTGCTTCGTAATATTCTTAAGCATCTTAACGCCTATCTCAGGATATTTATTCAAAATCTCATCAAATCTATCTTTTTCCAGTATAAGGAGCTCTGCATCCTCAATTATTGTTGCCGTAGCAGAACGGGTAGATTCATCTATAAGGGACATCTCTCCGATAGATGCACCCTTTCCATACTGTGCAAGGACAGCCTGATTGCCAGACATAGATTCCTTTTTTATCTCCACCTTCCCCTTAACTATTAAATAGAGGGTCTTTCCTATAGTGCCTTCCTTAAAGAGAACTGAACCCTTGCCTGCCTCCTGATAGTTTATGTGATGGGCTAATATATCCAATTCATTGTTTTCAAGAAATCCCAGTTGAGGTATATCATCTATCAATGTCTTTATAAGTTCTATATTTTTTGCCATAATTACCTCCCATGAATGACTATTGAGTACTGAATATTGAATATTGATTTTTTAAATCTTCAATAGTCAATCTTTAATTTCCAATCACCCTCTTATAAACTTCCTGATATGCCTCTTCAATCTTGCCGAGGTCTCTTCTAAATCTGTCCTTATCCATCTTTTCACCTGACTTTTTATCCCAGAGCCTGCATCCGTCAGGGGTTATCTCATCTGCCAGCAGGACATCTCCATCATATCTTCCAAATTCAAGCTTAAAGTCTATAAGCCTTATTCCATTCTTATTAAAAAAATCCACGAGGAATTTATTTACCTTTAAAGCAACTGCCTTAATTATATCCATCTCTTTTTCGTTTGCCAGTTCAAATACCTTTATATGATATTCATTTATCATTGGGTCGCCGAGTTCATCACTCTTATAATAAAATTCAAGTATCGGCTCCTTTAATGTAATCCCTTCATCAATTCCCATCCTCTTACTGAGACTGCCTGCTGCTACATTCCTTATAACAACCTCTACAGGTATAATCTCTACCTTTTTCACAAGCATATCCCTGTCACCGATACTTTTTATGAAGTGGGTCTTAACACCCTCTTTTTCCAACAGTTCAAAGATTCTTGAAGATATTTTATTGTTTAATACTCCCTTTTCCTTTATAGTCCCCTTCTTCTGGGCATTGAATGCGGTTGCATCATCTTTAAAATATTGAATCAGCTTATCAGTCTCTTCAGTAGAATAGAGTATTTTTGCCTTTCCCTCGTAAATCTTTTCAACCTTTTTCATATAATTTCACTTTTCAAAAACTCTCTTGAAAATATAATTCACATTTTTTAAATGATGATTTATGCTGAATGCCTTTTCTATAGAGGCAGGGGTAATATATTTCATAATCTCCCTGTCTTTCAATATCAACTCCTTAAAATCCCCTCCCCTTTCCCATATCTTCATGGCGACTCTTTGAACCATTTTATATGCCTCTTCCCTTGTGATTCCACCCCTTACCAATTCTAATAATGTACCTTCAGAATATATCAACCCCCCCATTTTATCCAGATTTTTTTTCATATTTTCAGGATAGACAAGGAGCTTATCAATCAGATTTGCAGCTTTATTCAACATATAGTCAATCAATATTGAGCTGTCAGGTATTATAATCCTCTCCACAGATGAATGGCTTATATCCCTTTCATGCCAGAGGGCTATATTTTCCATTCCTGCAATTGCATTAGCTCTGACTATCCTTGCCAATCCTGACAATTGCTCTGCCGTTATCGGGTTTCTCTTATGAGGCATGGCAGAAGAACCCTTTTGTCCCATTGAAAAATACTCTTCAGCTTCAAGGACCTCAGTCCTCTGGAGATGCCTAAGTTCCACAGCAATCTTCTCAATTGATGCTCCAATCAATGATAGAGTGGTTAAATATTCTGCATGTCTGTCCCTCTGGATAATCTGATTTGACACAGGGGCTGGTTTTAAGGCAAATTTCTTACAGACATACTCCTCTGCGAAAGGGTCAATATTTGCGAAAGTCCCGACTGCACCAGAAACCATGCCATAACTGATAGTCTCTTTTGCATGCTCCATCCTCTTTATATTCCTCTGATTTTCAGCATACCAGAGGGCTAACTTTAAACCAAATGTAACAGGTTCTGCATGAATACCGTGAGACCTCCCAATCATCACTGTATCTTTAAACTCATAAGCCCTCTTTTTTAAGACATTCGAAAGGGCTTTTAAACCATGTAAAATTATATTTGAAGCCTCTTTCAGCTGGATGGCGAGGGAAGTATCAAGTAAATCTGATGATGTCATCCCTATGTGGATATATCTGGAATCTTCACCTACATATTCTGCAACATTTGTAAGAAATGCAATCACATCATGCTTGACAGTCTTTTCAATCTCATCAATACGGGAGGGGTCAAATTTTGCATTACCTTTAATATTTTCAAGGGAACTCTTTGGTATCTCTCCCTTTTCAACCAATGCCTCACACACGGCAATCTCAATCTGTAGCCACTTTTCATATTTATTCTGTAGGCTCCAGATATTCGCCATCTCAGGTCTGCTATAACGATCTATCATAATAATTAAGCTCCTTCCTTAATTTACCTTCTTTATCGTATCTTCACTCTTAATGCAATAAAAAACTTTCTCAAGCCTACACCAAACCATTTAAACTCTTATAAGGCGATTAATAGCCCTTTTCAATCATTTTTATGAGAAAAATATTACCTTTCTCCATAGAAATAATACCCTTTTTAACAGATACAACAAAAACTCAAATAGTCCCTGAAACTGAAATACCCATTCGCTGAGCGTATCTCCTTGTATCTAAATCATCGGTCAATACCTTCATACCCCGACTAATTGCCAGACTCAAACAGGATGATTCGCCCTCTCCTAATTTCTGTTTCAATCTTTCAAAAAGGTATTGCTCATGTTCAGATTCAATCTTTAATATCCTCAGAAAGCTCCAATCTCTCTTCGGCAAAACTCCACTCTCTTCACCTTTATATAGCTCTTTTATCACAGCCTCTGTAGTAAAAAGATGATGTGCAAAAACATCCTTCAATATATCTTCACGCAGGATATACTATATTTAGTTGAAATTTGAAAAAGTGGCTCCCATGTGGAATAATTCACATACCTAATAAAAAGAAAGGAGCCACAAATGAAGGATAGCACAAAGAAGAGGAAAAAAGCAATAATGGGGATGCAAGCGGCATATGGGAGGCAGGAACTTAACGATTGGATGTATCAGATATTCACACAGGGCAAACAGGGGTTTGATATCTTCATGAAAGAACTTGGCAGGATGATGGCAGAAACTATCATGTATATAGAG
>JACRGN010000229.1 GCA_016234205.1 Nitrospinota bacterium
AGCCCGATGTGGTACCACCTGGTAAACTGTGTTGTAAGACCTGCCTCAATGTCCCTAAGACTATCTTTTTGCTTGATTTGGGAATAGAGTATTGTGATAAACTGTTGCCATGTAGAAAAGGTCTTCATGTAACGGTCTCCGTGGTATTGTTCTACAGCTTTTTCAAATTGATATCTCGGATAAAGTTTCAAGAGTTCCGAGAATATAGTTCCAACCTTGTGCATGGTTTGTTCCTCCTTATTGGTATTGGGTTTTGTCAACTTCAATTATACAATAAAAGAGGCTTACAATCCATGCTTTTTTAATTTTTAGCGGACACTACTGTACAAAATTATATATCTTATTGAGGAAAAAAAGATAATAGTCCTTGCGGTAATTCATGGCAAGAGAAGCCCTGATTTAATAAAAGATAGAAGAGATAGCATCTAACAAATCACTCCACCCGATTAAAATCGCAAGCGGTTTTGGGAGGTGAGTTCTATCATTAAATAGAAAAATAGTAGAAGTGTTAGAATTAGATTTCAAATAGTTTTATTATTTTATACTATTAGCGAAACTATTTTCCCTATTACAAGCCCGACTCCTGATGCAATACTTCCTATAATCACAACCTCTATACCACTCTTTACCCAACTGCCTTTTGTTACAGTTGTCTTCCCGATACCTACACCAAATAGAAATATGAGAGATGTTACGATGGCAACCTTTAAGGCTGTCATGGGATTATCCATAACCATATAGGGTATAAGAGGCGGGAGTGAGCCAATGACAAATGAAATACCCATGATTGCACCAACTCTCAATGGGTCGTCAAATGTCTCCTCAATTATCCCCAACTCCTCTCTCATCATGAATCTTACCCAGAGTTTCTTATCCGATGTTACCCTCTTTACTATCATCTCCACTTCGTCAGCTTTAAATCCCATATCGGCATATATTTCTCTTATTTCTTCCTTCTCATTTTCCGGCATCTCTTCAATCTCCCTTGTCTCTCTTTTAATCTCATTATCAAAGAACTCCCTCTGGGACTTTGTTGAGAGATATGCACCGAAGAACATTGAGATAGCACCTGCCACCATCTCCGCCAGTCCTGCAAGGAGGACTGCCCTTATATCCGCCATTGAGACTGTAACCCCTGCAACAAAACCTATGGCAGTAACAAGCCCATCGTTCACCCCGAAGATGACCTCTCTTATAATCCTTCCTTTCGGTGTATGCCAGTCCTCATCGTGAAATTTCTTTAAATAATCCATAATCAGTGTCAGTGTCAGTAAAAATTAAAACTATTCACTGACCGCTGTTCACTATCTTTGAAAGTGGTATAATCATACCATGAGTTTAAAAGCAGATGAAATAGCAAAAATACTATCAGAGATTAAAAATCCCCTTAAAGATGGAAAGATACAGAAGGTCTATCAGCCCACTGAATATTCACTAACCCTTGAAATATGGACAGGCAATAAAACCTTTCTGCTCTATATATCTATTGAGCCGAATTTTTCAAGAATCCACCTTATTACCGAAAAATATCCAAACCCTCCTGAGCCATATTCATTCTGCATGTTTTTAAGAAAACACCTGACAGGGGCAAGGATAGATGAAATCTCACAGATAATAAATGACAGGGTTATTATAATCAGATTATCAAAGACTGTGGTATCTGACGGAAATATAGAAAACAACAAATATAATCTTATTGCCGAATTAACTGGAAAAATGGGAAACATAATTTTAACTGACGGAGATATGAAAATTCTGATGACTGCACTGAGACAAGAGACAAGAGAGAGAGAGATGAAGGCTGGCGGCATTTATATGCCTCCATCATCCGCTCTTTCCCCTTATTGCTTTTCTTCAGAAAAGGAGCAGACAGGGGGATTTTTGAATGAAAATGATACTCCCTTTAATGTTGAGGTAGAGAAAAGATACAGGACTATTGAGATAGAAAGACTTAAAAATGAAGTGACAACAGGCATAAGACAAAAGATTAAGAAGCTTGAGAGAAAGTTAGAGGCGTTAAATTCTGACTTGAAAAAGATAGAAAGATATAAGGAGGATAACATAAAAGGTGAACTGTTAAAGGCGAATTTTAATCTTATAAAAAAGGGGATGGAGACAATTACTTTAAAGGACTATTATCAACAATCTGAAAACTCTCTACTGACTGTAGAGTTAGACCCGTCCCTCTCGCCTTCTCAAAATATAGAGAAATGCTTTAAGAGGCATAAAAAATATATGAGGGGGAGGGAAGAGATAACAAAGCATATTGAAGTGGCAAAGAACGAGATAGCACAACTGCATCGCAAGATTGATGAGACTATGAGGCATGAAGGCGAGATTCCTCGCTTCACTCGGAATGGCCTTTTAGGAAAGATTGCTTCGCCTTCGGCTCGCAATGACAAAAAGAGACAATCGG
>JACRGN010000228.1 GCA_016234205.1 Nitrospinota bacterium
ATAAAGCATACCTAAATTGTAATACGCCTGTGCATATTTTGGGTCAAGCTTAATAGCCATATTAAAACTCTCTATAGCCTCCTGATGTTTGCCTAAATTAATATAAGCGATACCTCGATTGTTATATGCCTTTACATATTGTGGATCAAGACTAATAACTATGTTGTAATCCTTTATTGCCTCTTGATGTTTGCCTGAACTAATATAAATATTGCCTCGATTGTAATATGCTAATGAAAGTTTTGGATTAAGACTAATAGCCATGTTAAAATCGTCTAAAGCCTCCTGATGTTTGCCTGAATTAATATAAATATCGCCCCGATTGTAATATGCCTCTGCATATTTTGAATTAAGACTAATAGCCATGCTGTAATCCTTTATTGCCTCCTGATAGCTACCTAAAGAGCTATACACAAATCCGCGGTTGTAATATGCCTCTGCATATTTTGAATTAAGACTAATAGCCATGCTGTAATCCTTTATTGCCTCCTGATAGCTACCTATCTTGATATATGCAGCACCCCGATTGTTATATGATATTACAAATTTCGGATCAATACCAATAGCCGTATTGTAATCCTTTATTGCTTTCTGATAATCACCTCTATCATCATAATAAGCAAACCCACGATTGTTATATGCTACTGCCACCCGACCGGGAAACAACTCAATCTGATGAGACCAGAGGGTTATAGAATCTTTCCATACATCGATTTGCCTGTAAGTCCTGTTCATCAATGCTGCCGACAGAAGAACCAAAACAGAGATAATAGATATTTGAACTGCCCTTTTTAAAGATATACTGAAAATAGCCCCCACCCCTATTCCTGCAAGGGAAAAAGCTCCTAAAGAGGGGAGATAGATATAACGGTCTGCCATAGCAAATCCTCCAACCTTGATAATGCCGATTACAGGAATGAGGGTGATGATATAGTAAAGCCATATTGTAAATAGAAAAGGCTTATCCCTTTTCAAAGTTAGAACACTTAAGAGGGTGATTGCCGTGAATACTATAAGGGAGATAATAAATACAGGGTGAAAAAGGGTTAATCTGAATGGAAATGGGTAGTAAGGAGCAAGATTAAGCGGTAAGATCATCTTACCAAGATAGGTTATGTAAGAACTTATTGCATTGAGGATACGCAAATCTATTGGATATTGTTTAAGCATTTGCAATGCCCCTGCCTTGCTCTGAGCTGATATGGCTATTAAAGAGAATACAACGGTCAAGATGAAAAAAGGGAGTTTTTCGATCAGCGCCTTTGCATTAAATCCTTTTCCAATAGATAATCGCTTGAGTGGATAGAAGTCAAGGATTAGAAGGACTATCGGCAGTGATACAGCCATAGGCTTGCTAAGAAGGGCAAGAAGAAAGAGGAAGATAGAAAAGATGTAATAAGTAAATCTTTTTCTCTTTGTATCTGTAAAGGCATATTTAAAATACGACAGGAGGGTTAATAAATAGAAAAAGGTACACAAAATACCCTTCCTCTCAGTTATCCATGCCACTGACTCTACATGGAGCGGGTGTATCCCGAAAAGAAGGGCTGTTACAGCGGCTGCAATCAGGGAATTCTGTTTCGAAGATACCCTTATTAATCTTGCAACCACAAAAAATACAAGGGTTGTATTTATTGTATGAAGAAGGATATTGGTAAGGTGAAACCCAAGGGGATTGAGACCCCATAGAGCGTAATCTATTGCAAAAGAGAACATTGTAAATGGATGCCAGAGTCCGGGAAATTCAGATGAGAAAACCCATTTTAAAAAAGCGATGTCTATTGATCTGATATTTATATTCTCATAAACATTTATATTATCATCCCAGTTTACAAAGTTGTTCTGAAGGGCAGGGAGATAAAGCAGGAAGGTTATACCTGCAATCAAAATTGCTGCAACAATGAGATACTTATTAAAAAAATTTTGTTGTGGTCTCATAGAAATAACTTTACCAAATTTTGTCAATAGTGTATATAAATAATGACAATTATTGTCACTTTTATTTACTCGCATTAATTATCTCCTTGAAAATCAATATATTATTTTTGGTATGGAAGTTGTATTTACTAAAGCATAAAGAAGAAAATCCCCTCACCCTCCCCTCGTAGGGTTCGTTCCCTGAACGAACCAAGGCTGTTCAGGGAACAGCCCCTACAATTTGGGAGAGGATTAAGGTGGGGGGGATTTTAAAAAGAAAGGGGGTGAAAGGAAATGATGGAGAAAATCAGAAAGGCAATAAATAGTATTGGTAAAGTTGCAATAGGTGAAAAGGGTTTTACATTGATTGAGCTTCTAATCGTCGTGGCAATCATCGGTATTCTGGCTGCAATTGCAATCCCGCAATTCAGTTCATACAGGACAAAGGCTTACAATTCCGCAGCACAGACTGATGCAAAGAATTTCATGACTGCAATAGCATCAAGTATGGTATAAATAAAAAGGAGGTGAATTGTTTATGAAAAAACTTAGTTTATTAGTATTAATTACTGCATTTGTTTTTGCAACAGGCATAGGTGATGTATATGCTGTTGATATAGCTACTGGGGGTACTGGTAATACAGGAGCTATAGGCATAATTGCAAATTCTTTTGCAAGACAAACTACTGCATTATCCTTTACAACAAGCGCTAATGTGTATGTTGCTTTTGCTGCATCTGCAGCAACATTAGCAGAACATTATAGTGTTAGTGCTGGACATCTAACTGGAGATAAGGAATATGCATTGGCGAGTAGTGGCGGGTCGATGTTGTATACAACGAGAACTCCTGCAGCAACAACAATTACTGCTGCTCCTCCTATAAGTACTGCTGGTGTTGTGACCTCGACAGGCTGGACAGGAATGTAATCAATATTTGCAAAAGGTTTTTAAAAGGGGTCGGAATAACCGACCCCTTTTTTATTTATGGTAGTGGTATTCCAGAAATGTGATAATATATTATCAATATTGAGAGGGGGTGATTAAATGAAGTTTTATATGTCCTTACTTTTAATAACATTTTCTATTATCTCTGTTAAATCAACTTATGCCCAGCAGTATGCTACAAAGGATGATATTGCTGTTATATTAAAAGAAATACAGTCATCACGAGAGGATATGAAAACGATGCAAGTGGATATGAGGAAAATGCAGGAGGACATAAGGAAAATGCAGGAGGCCGTAAGGGAAATGCAAAGTGATATAACAATGGGATTTAATTATGTGGAGAAGAGATTGGAACAGGTGGATAAGAGATTTGAATTTATACAGATGCTGCTGGTTGCTGTTTTTGTTGCCTCGATTGGCTCTCCATTTCTATCCAGATGGCTCGATAGAAAAAGAGAAGATAATATATTAGAGTTGGAAAGACTATTAATTGCCTTGAAGGAATATGCCCGGCAAGATGAAAAGATGAAAGAAATTTTTAGAAATGCAAAATTACTATAAAATAACATCCCTTGCATACATAACATTTAAGGGAGGTATAAGAGACAGAACCATTCATACTATTGTCCTATTAGCCCTCCTCCTCCTTATTTCCACCCCGCTCTTTAGCTCATTCTCCATGAGACAGGTTGTGCAGGTGGCAGTTGATTACAACCTCTCTACCATCTCATTTATTGGTCTTCTTCTTTCTATATTTGCCGGGATTAATTTAATAACAAAGGATATTGATAAAAGGAGTATATATACAGTAATATCGCTTCCCCTTTCACGCAGCCAATACTTAATAGCAAAATTCTTTGGACTTGTATCCCTTATATTTTTTTCCTTAATTATCCTTACGATTTTTGGAAGTATTTCTATTAAATTAAC
>JACRGN010000236.1 GCA_016234205.1 Nitrospinota bacterium
AATTGTCCGAGGTGGCTTTCAAGCCTTATCAACTCCTCAGTTACATCGCTCCTCTCAGCCATTATTGCCACCTCCTCGGAGAGCCTCTCATCCGGAATTTCCTTCCCCTCTAACATCCTGTTAAGCCTCTCTTTAAAACGATTCCTGAAATTATCTATCAACTCAGGCTGTTTGCTTTTTAAAATATTTGTATGGTCATTTATAATCTTAAGCCTTTCTGTAATATCCCTGTCAAGGGTCTCGCCCTCTTTTTCTCTCATATCCTTAAGTGAGCTAATCGCCCCATTCAGTGCATTTTCTAAAAATTTAATATATGCCTTGCTTTCTGAGGTATCAGAATCTAATTCTTCAAATTTCAATATGCCATTTAACTGGAGGATATTATTAAGCTCTGCCTTGCCATCTATCTTAAGTTCTCTCTTAAGCTCTTCCACTGCTGTAATATACTGTCTTGCCAGATTCATATCCAGCTTAAGTTCCCTCTCACTATTATTTACACCTTCAAATGAAACATATACCTCAAAATAGCCCCTTGAAAAGTTCTCCTTTATCTTTCTTTTTACAATATCCTCTATCTCAGCAAATTTTTGAGGGAATTTTGTTTTTATCTCAAGAAATCTGTGGTTTACAGACTTTGCCTCCACAAGACACTCCCCCTTTTCATCCTTTACCTCGCCTCTCCCATAACCTGTCATGCTTTTTATCATAATTATTACTGTCCTCTTAAAATTGAGAAAAAACTGCAAACCTATAATACTTAGTATACTAAAACCTGTATATTTAATCAAACTTAGAATACCTTTGACATACCGCACTGAATTAAGCTATTATAAATAAAAATCTAATGAAACCACAGATGGACACAGATTTTCACAGACGCCATTCCTGCGAAAGCAGGAATCTGTTTCATTTGCTGGATTCCCGTTTTCACGGGAATGACATTTCTGCGGTAATCTGAGAAATCTGCGGATATATAATTTTTATACATAAAGAAAGGGGATTTATGGAAAGGACACTTGCTATAATTAAACCAGATGCTGTGGAGAGGGGATTTACAGGAAAAATCTTTGATAGAATTGAGGGTAAAGGCTTAAAGATAATAGCCATTAAGATGATTCATCTGACTAAAAAAGAGGCTGAGGGGTTCTATAAGGTCCATGCCCAAAGACCATTCTTTCCAGGCCTCACAACCTATATGTCTTCAGGAACTGTAGTAATTGCAGTCCTTGAAGGGAAGGATGCTATAAAAAAGTGGCGTGACCTGATGGGTGCAACAAATCCAAAGGACGCAGCGGCAGGAACAATCAGAAAAGATTTCGCGGTTGATATAGAAAAAAATTCTGTCCATGGTTCGGACTCTCCTGAATCTGCATCATACGAAATTCCCTATTTTTTCAGCGGTATAGAAATATTTTAAAGAAAGGGGGGATGCAAATTTAAAACGGTTTGAACGGTTTAAACAGCTTAAACAGCTTATTTAGGGAGGGCTTAAATATGGAAAAGGGATACGGGCAGATTATAATAGAATCTTTCGTAAAGGCATTGACATGGGGTGTAACATTAGCTGTAATATTTGTAATCAGTGTAAAAATAACACTGGGCATGGTAAAACAGGATGTAAAAGATACAATAGATTTTGCCCAGAAAACTGCAATACATAACGCAATGAATGCTGTCCTAAGTTATGATGTATTTCCAAAAATCAAACAGAACACGAAGGAGGCAATAGAGTTTACAGCCAATACAGTAGATGACCAAATACTCCGTAAACACTTTTCAGAAAAAGAGGCATCTAAAAAGAAATGACCTAAAGGGAGTTAAAGAGTTCAGGAGTGCAGGAGTTAACTCTAGTACCTTTTCATTATCTCCCCTCCTTTGATGGGAGGGGAATTCAACGGGGAGGGTGAATTTCAAAAAACTGAAATAAGTACCAGCCCTGTAATCATTATAATACCACCTATCAGCTTTTCTTTAATATTTGTTTCTTTGAAAAATATTGCACCAAAAATAATTCCAAACAGGAGACTCGTCCTCTTTACAGATATCATATATGGAACCTCAATAAGTATTACTGCCTTGAAGTGGGATATGACCATGATTGCATAGCAGATGCCGATTATAAAAAAATTCTTTCCCTTAAACAGATTACTCAATTTAATCCTATTGTTAAACTCACTTTGCCTCCTGTAATTTTTAAATAGCATAATTGGAAGGAGGGCAATGGATAGGAGTGTGATGTAGAATACTGAGAAAAATAATGGGTTTGTGTGCTGAATTGCTATCTTTCCCAGATTTGATGTAATACTGAAAATAAATGCAACCACAATCATCAGAAGCGACCCCCTTTCCCTCCTTATGGCCCTCAAAGGTTCCAATATGCCATACCTTATAGTATGGATATTTAAAAGATAGGCACCAGATGCAACAAGGAGTATCCCTGCAAACCCTGACTTATCAGGCAATTCCCCAAGTATTAAATAAGATGTCATTATTAAAAACACAGGTGTAAATGACAGAAACGGCAAGGTCATGGATAAAGGTGAAATTTTTATAGCCTCTACATAAAGCAAAATAGCAGTAATCTCCAACGGGACAAGTAAAATGCAGGTTAAAATAAATGTAGAATCAATTTTAGGAAATTCAATAAATGGAACTGTAAGAAGAAGAAATGGGACAGCGTATGTATAACGAACCCATGCTATAAAGGGTGTGTTTTCAGTAATAAGTGCCTTTTTACTAAAGGCATCGGTTAGGGCAAGGAAAAATGCAGAGAGGAGGGAAAAGATAAACCACACGTTTTTATAAAAGACCCTTCGCTACCACTCAGGGTAAATGCTACGCATTTAACTTTTCAAGGGCTTCTTCAATTCTGCTTAAGCCCCCTTCAATATTTTTCATGGATGTAGCATAAGAGAGTCTCAAATAATCATCAGCACCAAAGGCAGCACCTGGAACTACTGATACCCTTCCCTCCCTGAGAAGGTAATCTGACATATCCAGCGAATTTTTGATTATATGGCCCTTAAAACTCTTTCCATAGTAAAAAGAAATTTTTGGAAATACATAAAATGTCCCTGCCGGATTAAAACATGATACTCCCTTCATCATCTTGAGCCTTCTTACTATATAGTCCCGCCTTTTCTTAAACTCCTCCCTCATTTTTATAACCTCATCCTGCGACCCGTTAAGTGCATCAACACCGCCATACTGGGCGAATGAGGTTGGGTTAGATGTGCTCTGACTCTGAATATTATTCATTGCGGAGATCAGATCTTTCTGCCCGGCAGCATAACCTAACCTCCATCCTGTCATAGAGTATGACTTGGATAATCCATTTACAACTACAGTCAGCTCTTTAATCTTCTCATTTAGTGAAGCTATACTTACATGGTGAATATCCGTATATAATATCTTTTCATATATCTCGTCTGAGATTACAAAGATATTATGCCTGACTGCAACCTTTGCAATCTCTTCAAGCGTATCAAGGTCGTATGTGGCTCCTGTAGGATTTGATGGATAGTTCAGTATTAACGCCCTTGTCCCCTTCGTAATAGCCCTCTCAAATTTCTCTGCAGTGAGTAAAAACCCTTCTTCCTCTGTTGTATCAACAAATACAGGCGTTCCCCCTGCGAGAAGCACTATGTCAGGATATGATACCCAATATGGGGCAGATATTATTACCTCCATACCGTCTTCAAACATTGCCTGGGCTAAGTTATAAAGGGTATGCTTTGCACCACAGGAAACAATAACCTCTTCACGATTATATGCAAGCCGATTATCCCTCTGAAGTTTTGCAATTATAGCGTCTTTGAGGGCGTTTATGCCTGAGACAGATGTATATTTTGTATATCCCTTTTTTAAGGCATCTATTGCCGCCTTTTTTATATGCTCAGGTGTATCAAAATCGGGCTCCCCAGCACCGAACCCTATAATATCTATACCCTCTGCCTTCATAGCCGCCGCCCTTTCGGTTATTTCCAATGTGGGGGACGGTTTTATACTGCTTACCCTTTTTGATAATTTCATAGCTATTTAATCTTTCTGTTTTTAAATTTTCTTCTTAACCCTTCAACAACTGCAGGGGGCACCATGCCCCTTATATCTCCCTTTAGAGATGCAACCTCTTTTAATACCTTTGAACTTAAAAAAGAATACTCTTCACTCGGCATCATGAATACTGTCTCAATATGGGTATCAAGCCTTCTGTTCATAAGTGACATCTGGAGCTCGTGTTCAAAATCCGATACCGCCCTCAAACCTTTTATAATCACATCCGCCTTTTTCTTTTTTACATAATCAATCAGGAGGTTGTCAAAGGCTTCAACCTCAACATTCTTCCAGACCTTAACTGCTTCCCGAATAAAATAAACCCTTTCATCTATATTAAATAAAGGGTTCTTTGTAGGGTTTAACGCCACAGCCACTATCAGTTTATCAAATATCCTCAAGCCTCTCTTTATGAGGTCAAGATGGCCATTGCTTACAGGGTCAAATGTCCCCGGATAAACAGCAGTTCTTTTTTTCATATAAAAAACTCCTATTGAAGTTTATATCAAAATCTTATCAGAAATCAATTGAATTCAAAAATAAAATTTAACCAGATAGAGAGAATTCTTCTTTAATATTAGGAAGGAACAAAATAAGGAAATTATGGCTCCCCGGCCGGGACGCTCCACAAAACTTTTTAACATACAATTTTCAATTTCAAATGACTCAACGACAGTCAAATAATCCTAAGACAAGTTATTTCCTTTCACGATTAATTTAAGCAACCTCTACCAGAGTATTTAGGACTTACCATATTTTAAGGTGTTTGAGCTGTTTTTATATATTAATCTCTTCAACTCCTATGAGAAATACTCCTTCTTTATCTGCAATCATTTTTACTTCTTCTGTAAACCCTTTTCTGCTGAATAATGCGTAATATTCCTTTCGATTCTTTTTGCCCCATTCAACCATTGAGGACTTCCTTTTTAAGTCTGTTAGTATATCCATCCCAACTTTTTTTGTGCTCCACTTTGCCTCTCCAAAAAGCATGGAGTTTTCATCTTCATTTATAGCCACTATATCAATTTCAGAATCTTTTGACCACCAGCGGCCTACTCTGTTAAACATTATTCCTTTTTTAAGACCTATTTTTACAAAAGACCTGCTTACATCTTCAAATGTAAGCGAGGTAAAAGTATCCAGTCTTGATTTTATTTTGTTTTTAATAACATATTCAATCTCCCCTTCTTCTATATAACTTTTATTAGGGAAAACAAAGTTGAACCAGAATCTGAAAAAATTATCATCAATCATGTATATACCTTTCTTGCTTTTTTCGTAAGATTTTTCTGTAACAGGGACATCTCTTTTTATAATCCTGAGCTCGGCAAGAACAGATAGATATTTTCCTACAACATTCTTTTCAAATCCTGTCTCGTTTATTATCTCGCTTGCACGGGTCTTACCCATTGAGATTGCTTTAAGGATAGAAAAATAATTTCTCGGCTCACGAAGTTCTTCCCTCAATATAAACTCTGGCTCATTGAAGAGATAAGCCTGTGGTTTTAGTATTTTCTCTTTTATATTTGCCCATAAGTCCATTGATGGTTCAAACTGGAGGAGATATGCAGGTGTCCCTCCGAGAATTGAGTATATGTACATAAACTCATCATTGAATTTTTCAGGGAAAAATTTCTTTGAGTTCCAGAAAGTGAGAGGCTCTATGAATAGCTGACCTGTTCTCCTGCCAAAGAGGGGAGATTTATAACCAAGAACCTCTGTTTCCATCATATCTATACTTGATCCAAGGAGTATAAGAAATGTTGCTGAGTTTTTAAGGTCTTCATCCCATCCTTTCTGGAATATTGATGGTATTGCACTGTTTGCCTCAATGAGAAAAGGGAATTCATCTATGATAACTGCAATTCTGCCCTTATTCCTTATATATCTGAAAAATTCATACCATGTGCCAAATCCTCTGGAGAGCAGAAATTCGTCATTGAATAAGAGCCCTATCTTTTCTGAGAGCAATTGAAGCTGGTCTTTCTCAGGTGCCTTGTCTGCAAGGAAATAGATGTGGGGTATATCTTTGAAAAACTGTTTGACAAGCCCTGTCTTCCCGACCCGCCTCTTTCCATAGATGACAACAAACCGGGATTTTTTCCCTCTGTATTCATTATTCAGATAGTTCAGTTCATTTTCACGATTTATAAATACCATATCTCTCCAATAAGTATACTCTTAAGTATTATACTCTAAAGTAACTTTATTGTGTTAGATATTTTTGAAGTAAAAATGGACGCTTACACAATCTCATAACCTAATGCTTTATAACCTTTGAGCCTCCTTTTAAACATATTCATCAGCATAGGTAAATTACTATCAATATAATCATAGACTTTCACTTCTTTTTTTCCTTGGTATATCCTGTGAAGCCGTCCTGCATACTGAACAAGAGTTCCTTTCCATGAGACCGGCATTACAAGAAATAGTGTATCAAGTCGGGCATCATCAAAACCTTCACCTATGTATCTGCCTGTGGCAAGCAATAAACGTTCTTCTCCATCCGGTATTACTGCAAGTTTTTCCATAATTGATTTACGCTCTTTGACTCTCATACCTCCTTTAAGGGTAATAACATTTCTTACAAAGGAGTAAAATTTCTTTGCGAGAATCTCCAGATGCTCCTTCCTCTCAGTAAGAAGTATTGGTGAGCGTCCTTCCTCAATTACCTGAAGCACATCATCAAATATCATCTGATTGCGCTCCTCATTTCCTATAAGTCTATCGTATATATGGTGAATATCCTGAACTGTTTCCGTAGAAGGTATTGAAAATTTTGTATAACGACAGATGAGTTGGTGTTGGAGGATGTTCTTGGTTGATTCCTTCTGACTTACCTTATATCGGATTGGTCCACACTGCATAAGAATTATAGATTGATGTCCATCTCTGCGATATGGTGTTGCAGTAAGTCCGAGTATATACCTTGCCCTAATTCTGCGAAGAACCTGCTCAAAGCTAAAAGCAGATACATGATGGCATTCGTCAACAATTACATGCCCATATTGAGAGATCATATCATTTACCCCTCCCTTTTGGAACAGGCTCTGAAACATAGCTACATCAATAATGCCGGTTGGTCTATTCTTTCCTCCGCCTATAACACCTATCTCCTTTATATTCATATTGAGAAGATTCGCCAATTTAACCTGCCATTGTTCAAGAAGGGCGCTGCGGTGTACAAGTATAAGGGTATTTTTCTTTCTCGTAGAGATAAGATAAGTCCCAACGATAGTCTTGCCAAATCCTGGAGGGGCAACAAGTATTCCATTTTCATGATTGACAAGGGCTTGTGAGGTTTCATATTGTGAAGAATTTAATTTTCCATAAAAAGATACATCTATTTCTTTGCCACTGTAACGCTCATCTTTCATATCAATATTAATGTTATGAATTCTAAACAACTCCTCAATCTCCGGTAGGCATCCCCTTGGAATCGCTAATTTTTCAGGAAAATCTTCAGCACATGAAATTACTCTCGGTGTCAGTGCAGTAGAAAATCGCATACGCTGTTTCTTATAGAATTCAGGATTTTGGAAGGCTGCAGTCTGTTTTATACGAGTAAGGATCTTTGAAGGTAATCCTTTCTTTTCAATATATATCAAATTAGAAATCACTATCTCAATCTTATCAGGCAAAGGAAGGTCAATGGGTTTCTCTTTAAACTTTTGGGGCTGTCTCCATGGTTCATTATCTTCATCGCTTTGGCTGATTTTAACATTTATAATCTGTCCTTTAAGTTCAGCTTCACCGATGATAATATCTAATTCAGAAGCTGTCATCTTTTGTATCCTTGAGAGAAAATACCATTGGTCATCGTAAGGTTTCAAATCATGGTCAAGAAAAAGTGTGTTTCCATTTTTACATGCCTCCTTTTGAAAAGGTAGTGCAATCAGATTGCCGAATCCCCCTTTTGGCATGGTATCCTGATTAGGAAAGAGTCTATCATAAGAATCCATCCCTATTTGATGATGCAGCGACATAGTCTCAGTTAAAAGGTAACAACCGAGCTTTCTCGCGGTAGAAGCAGGAACAGGGTTTGAGAAGAATATCCATATATGAGCACCTTTGCCTGAACGCGATCTCTCAAGAATTGCAGAAATTTTAAATTTTCTGGATGTCTCCATAAAAGCACTAACATCATCTGCCCATGATTCCTTATCAAAATCTACTGCAAGAAAAAAGCAGGTTTCATCAGTAAGCATCGGGTAGATTCCGATAATATGTTTACCTTCAAGATGCTCCCTGATTACCTTATCCGTAACAGATGCAAAAGAGCGGTTTTTACATTTACCACACTTTATTCTTGGTTTTTCACACATTCCTGCTACCCACTCATTGTTGCATACAGGGCTATATCCGGTCTTACCAGTCTTTTTATTTGTCCATAGACGGGGATAAACATCATCACGACCACGGAATAAATTTCTAAAGAGGGCTATCTTTTCTTCAGGACCGGATATCTTAGAGAGGATTTTATCTGGTAAAACAGATATATCTTTTACAACGGGAGTGTCATGGTTAAGGTTTTGAAGTTCTTTGCGGAGAGAATTTAGATTAGCAATTATCCTGTGCCTCTCTCCATCAATGGTTGCAAGGTGTTTTTCGGCTTCTGCAATAGCTGATAACAAAAAATCTTTTCTTGATTTCTCTTTCATTGAACCTCTATTGTATAGAAAATTATACCTTTGAAGGTTTCTTTAAAAGCTCCTTGAGGTCGAATGAAAATATTTCTTCCTTTTTAAGAAATTCCCTTGTCGATTTAGTAAGTGTATGCATGGAAAAGAGGGCAAAGTCTTCCTTCCTCTTACCTATATTCCATTTTACATAACGGGCATTCTCTTTTAGTTGATTTATGTCTGATTTTTTAAATTTATTACCATTAAGTTTACATTCCCCAAAGAGTATCCTACCCTTATCTTCATCTAAAGCCGCAATATCAATCTCCACATCCCCCTTTCTTGTCCAGAAGCCGCCAATTTTGTTAAACTTGAAAGGTAGGCTACCTTCAATATTCCTCTTTAAGAGTAGCTCCCTTACCAGCTTTTCAAATGATTTACCCATAAAGGTTGAGAGGTCATTCAATATTTTATTAGTCAATCCATTAATATCTCCAATTTCTATCAAACTCTGATTTTTAAATATATACCTGAACCAGAATTTCAGTGCAGGGTCCTTGATAAAATATCTTCCAATCTTTTTTTCCTGCTTATATTCTGTCACAGGAACCCTCCGCTCAAGCACCTGATAAAAAGATGTAAGCTCTTCAAGGTATTTGCTTATACTATTAATATTTATACCTGTCCCGTCTGCGATTCGTGCCATCTGGGTTTCACCGCCTGCTATAACCTGTAAGATAGAGAAATAAAGGTAATAGTTTTTACCAAATTCTTCTATAAGAAGCTCTTTACCCTCATTCTGCAGAGGTGCGTTAATTTCGCAGTATAATGTCTTAATAATATCGGAACTGGCTTTATTAAATAGCCGGTATCTATCAAGGAGAAAATAATATTTAGGGATACCACCGAAGAGCATGAAATAGAAAGGGAGATGCGCAGAGGCATCAATATTGTAATCATAAAGTATATCAGCAATAGCATCAGGGTCAAGGGGGTCTATGAAAAGTTTTGAAGTAGCCCTGCCAAAAAGCGGCTCTTTCTTACCTTCGAATATTCTTCTCATAAGGGTATAAACAGAGCCAATAAAAATAAATCCACCTTTTATATTATCTTTATTTGTATCCCATTGATTCTGAATTATTGAAAATACTGAAGGGTCAACATTTTCAAAATTCTGAAATTCATCAAATACGAGAAATATAGGATGTTCCTTCATGTAATTGATAATAAATAAAAAGAAGTCATCGAAACTGTCAAAAGAAACAGTCTGCAATAAAGGAATCTTAGTTGCAAGAATATCTTTGAACTCTTCAAGGAGTACATGGGGCTTCTTTTTGGAGACAAAGAGATATAGAATATTATTTTTATTCTTTGAAAACTGCCTTATAAGCTCGGTTTTTCCAACTCGTCGCCTGCCAGTAACTACAACCATATGTGAGGATGTCCGAGAAAGGGTTGATAATCTGGCAAGAATTCCAAGTTCTTTTTCTCTATTATAAAATTTCATAAAGCTATATTATCATACTTTTTTGTATCATACAATAATGTATGATAAAAATAAATAAGATGGTTTAATTTCTTGTCCCCTTTTCTCCTTGATTATTTCCATCTCTCTATGTTAAATTTCTTTCACTTGATGACATTCAATAATAAGGATTTTAAAGACATAAAAGAGATAACCATGATTAAGCCTTAAAATAGAAAGTAGGGTGGAAATTGACCGTCAGAAACCCTAAATTGATATTGTGAATGTTTTGGATTAAATTGTGGTAAGAAAGATGTTAAATAGAAACGCCTCCTTCCTTTCGGAAGAAGGCGTCGGACTAACGATACTATCGTTAGCGCTGTGTCTATTTATTATATACTATATTTTTTTTAAAATGTATTGAATACAATCTAATAGGGGACGCTATGGCAGGAAAACGAAAGGCAGAAAACACTAAAAAACCCATTGAGCAATACGAGCACAAGGACAAGAAGCGGCTGAATAATCCGCCGGTGGGTCTGGTGGATGTGAACACGGATAATGGCGGGCTTAAGAAAAAGAAATACGCTTACGACCCGCACCTTGACCCGCAACTGCAATGGGATAATAAGAGAAATGCAGTTGAAAAAATAATTGATGATGGATTATCTGCCAATGATATTAAAGAAACAAAATCTGCATTAAAGCAATTAAAAGATTTACAAGAGCCATTTCTTAATTGGGCGGGGAAGGCGGAGCATACCAGTTTTGAAGTGCCTACCGTTAGCCTACATGTGCATGAGCGAATTGACCCGCGCAGGATTATTGAAACTGTTCAGAAAGAAAAGGAAGCCCCCAGCCAGATTTCTCTTTTTGAGACTCAGAAAAAGCCCCTCCGTGAAGCCATAGAGTTTTACAAGCACAAAGAAAACTGGAGCAACCGCCTTGTTGCCGGTGATAGTTTATTGGTCATGAATTCTCTTTTGGAAAAGGAAGGCATGGGCGGCAAGGTGCAGATGGTCTATTTCGACCCGCCTTATGGAATCAAATACGGTAGCAACTTTCAGCCGTTTGTAAACAAGCGGGATGTGAAAGATGGCAAAGACGAAGACCTTACAGCCGAGCCAGAGATGATAAAGGCATTTAGGGATACTTGGGAACTGGGAATACATAGTTACCTTACCTATCTGCGAGACAGGATGCTCTTAGTCAGAGAACTATTGCATGAAAGCGGAAGTGTGTTTGTGCAGATAAGTGATGAAAACGTGCATCTGGTAAGGAATCTGATGGATGAAGTTTTGGGGAAAGAGAATTTTGTTAACCAGATAACGTTTAAAACTAAGAAAATGGCATTAGGTCAAAAAAACTTAGGGTCAGTTTTTGATTATATCGTATGGTTTGGCAAGGATATTGAAAAACTTAAATATCGACAATTATTCATCGAGCGTGAAATAGATGATGAATCTTCCCAATATAATTTTATAGAGTTAAAAGATGGTTCTTTCCGAAGATTGACTTCTGAAGAAAAAAACGACAAATCATTACTCCCCAAAGATTCAAAAGTTTTTAGAACATTAGATTTACATTCGTCTGGAAGAACTGAAAGTTGTGTTTTTGACTTTGAATTTAATGCCGAAATATGCAGTCCTAAAAGAGGCAGAAGCTGGAAAACTAATAAGCAAGGAATCATAGAGCTTATAAAATCGAATAGGTTGATTAAAATAGCTGATAACCCTGAGTATAAATTATTCTATGATGATTATCCTGTTCAAAGCCTAATGAATTCATGGGATGACACACAAGGTGCTTCTGATAAATTGTATGCTGTCCAAACTGCGGAAAAACCTTTACAACGTTGCCTCCTCATGTCCACCGACCCCGGTGACCTTATCTTAGACATCACCTGCGGCAGCGGCACGACTGCTTATGTTGCGGAGAACTGGGGCAGAAGGTGGATAACCTGTGATACATCCAGAGTTGCTGTAACCCTTGCCAAGCAGCGGTTAATGACAGCTTCTTTTGATTATTATGAATTAGCTCATCCTAACGAAGGCGTGAGGAGCGGCTTCAAATACAAGACCGTTCCGCACATCACCCTCAAAATCATTGCCAACAATGAGCCTCCGGGACGGGAAACCTTATACGACCAGCCGTTTATTGATAACAAGCGGCAAAGAGTAACGGGGCCTTTTACGGTGGAGGCGGTTCCTGCGCCAGTAGCGAGGTCGTTTGAGGAGTTTGAAAATCCCCCTCAATCCCCCTTTGACAAAGGGGGAAGCGAACAAGGTGAGCAGGGGGATTTTAGCGCCGATACATCCGTTGCCCGCACAGGCGAGACCCTGCGCCAGAGCAATTGGCGGGATGAACTGCTTCGCGCTGGTGTGCGGGCTAAGAGCGGGAAGCTGATTGAGTTTACAAGGGTAGAAACAGCAAGGGGTTTCCGATATGTTCAGGCGGAAGCTGAAACAAAAGAAGATAAACCGAAAAAAGTATATGTTGTATTTGGTCCAGAACATGCACCGTTAGAGCAAAGAACGGTTGAGTTAGCATGGGAAGAAGTAAAGCCTTATAAACCCGATATCCTCCTGTTCTGTGCCTTGCAGTTTGACGAAGAAGCCGCCAAGGACATTGATGATATGAAACCTGAGATTACCAAAACAGTATTTCTAAAAGCACAGATGAATGCCGACCTGCTTACAGATGACCTGAAAAAGAAACGGAGTAGCAATGAAAGCTTCTGGCTCATCGGTCAGCCGGATGTGGCACTCCGTCCTGTCATTGCGAGTGGAGCGAAGCAATCTAAGAAAGATTCTTCGGCTAAGCCTCAGAATAACAAACAGTATGTGGTAGAGGTATTGGGCTTTGATTATTACAATCCGAAAACTGGAACAGTAGAAAGCGGAGGCAAAGGCGACATTGCCATGTGGATGCTGGATACCGATTATGATGGAAGGAGTTTGTTTCCTTAACAGGTATTCTTCCCGATGGCAGGGGCAAAAGAAGGATGGGCAACCTTAGCCAAGAACCTGAAAGCCGAAATTGATGAGGAAAAAATAGAAGCATTTAGAGGAACAGTATCTTTGCCTTTTACCCTTGGCAAGGCAGTTGCTGTGAAGATCATTGATGCAAGAGGGATAGAGAGTTTGAAGATAATTAGGAAGGAGGAATAAAATGATAATATCTCGCTTAATTCTAAAAAACTGGAGAAATTTTGCAGAGATTAATGTTGAGCTTGGAGAAAGGATATTCTTTGTTGGCCCCAACGCATCAGGGAAATCTAATCTGCTGGATGTTTTTAGATTTTTGAGGGACATTGCAAAGCCTGGTGGCGGGTTGCAGAAGGCTGTTGAAGATCGAGGCGGTTTATCAAAGATACGGTGTCTTGCTGCAAGGCGTCACCCTGATGTTGAAATAGAGGTTCATCTTTCGCAGTCGCCGGATGAAAAACAAATCTGGAAATATGCCTTAGGTATAAAACAGGAATCGAGGGGTTACAGACAGCCATTTTTGTCTTATGAAAAAGTTTGGCATAATGATAATCAAATTCTTAATAGACCTGACGAAAACGATAATGTGGATAAAGCAAGATTAACCCAGACACATATAGAACAAGTTAATGCAAACTTAAAGTTCAGAGATATTTCCAAATTTTTTGAGTCTATTTTATATCTACATCTCGTTCCTCAATTGCTACGGTACCCGGAGGTATATTCAAGTTCGGGAATTCCAAGTGATCCTTTTGGAAGGAGTTTCTTGGAAAGGGTTGCAAGAACACCGGAACCAACAAGAAAGTCCAAGTTAAAAAAGATTGAAGAGGCTCTGCGTATCGCAGTGCCTCAATTAAAGCAGTTAACGGACGTTAAAGATGAAAGAGGAGTCCCACATTTAGAGGCTGTCTATGAACATTGGCGTCCAAAGGCAGGCAAGCAAAGAGAAGATCAGTTTTCTGATGGGACACTACGGTTAATAGGGCTGCTTTGGTCGTTATTGGAAGGAGAATCTCCCCTATTATTAGAAGAGCCTGAATTATCGTTGAATGCTGGGATTGTGAACAAGATACCAGCTTTGATTTATAGGATACAGCGTCAAAAAAAGAGGCAAATATTTATCAGTACGCATAGTTATGAACTGCTTTCAGATAAAGGTGTTGGAGGAAAAGAAGTGGTAACACTTACACCTGGAGTGGAGGGGACATCTGTAACGGTTGCCGCTTCAATTAGAGAGGTGCAGGACTTACTGCAAGGGGGGATGAGCGTTGCAGATGCAGTTTTACCGCGTACCACACCACCAAATATATCTCAACTGGAGATTTTCAAATAATGGAACAAGTTGTTATCAGCCTTGCAGTGGAAGATCAACTTAGTGAGGCGGTGTTGAAGAAAATACTACGCATTGCTGAAGACCGTTTTTTGGTAACAACCTGTTATAGCCGAGAGGGTTTTGGTTATCTTAAAAAGAATATTGCCGGTTTTAACAATGCGGCAAAGGGTATGCCCTTTTTAGTTCTTACCGATCTTGATACTTCAGAATGTCCGCCAGCGCTTATCAAGGAATGGTTACCATACCCAAAACATCCGAACCTGATATTCCGTGTTGCTGTACGTGAAGTAGAGGCATGGATTTTGGCTGATTGGAAAGGTTTTGCCATGTATATTGGCATTTCAAACGATATAATTCCTGCTGATGTTGAATCTATTAAAAACCCAAAACAAAAACTGATAGAATTGACTAAAAAATCAAGGAATAGGCGTATTCGTGAATCCATTGTCCCGGGTTCTAATAGTGATGCAAAGCAAGGGCCTGACTACAACGGCGCTTTAATCACTTTTGTAAATGAATTTTGGGACATAAAGACTGCAATGGAGAATTCGATAAGCTTAAAAAAAACGGTAAAGGCTGTGATTGATTTTAAACCTGTGTATAGTGTGCAGTAAAGAAGATATCCCTGCGCTGATAAGAGAGTTTAAAGAAATTACGTTTATCAAGAATAAGCCATGAAAAATAAGTCATGAAAAATATTGACAAACTCATCATCAATTCCCCTTATGAAGAGCCGCAGCAATATTGGGAATATATAAGAGATACACGGGAATTTATCTTACAGAAAGGCAGGAGACCTGCCGGCTATGTAGTCGCTTCTGAAAGCTCAAGGGCTTTTGACGATCCGGGAATATTTATTCCAATTCCTCTGGTAAACACAATTAGACCAAGAATTAAAGAGTGGCGTGAGCAAGGTTATCCCGGAGTTACAGGGATTACCAAACGACTGCTCAATCATTGGCAAGACCCGGAAGAAAGAAAAGACCTCAGATTCTTCTTTTGTCAGTTGGAAGCCATTGAGACTTTGATTTGGCTTACCGAAGCGCCGGAAGCAGACCGCACAGGCATTGATATTGAAAGTGATGGCGGAGCCTTTTCCCGTTGGTGCAGTAAAATGGCAACAGGTTCAGGCAAGACTATTGTAATGGGTATGCTCATTGCGTGGCAAGTATTAAACAAGGTAGCGAATGGAAAAGATGCACGGTTTTCAAAGAATGTTTTGGTTGTTGCGCCTGGTCTTACGGTAAAAAGCCGTCTGTCAGTCCTTAATCCATTCGACAAAGAGAATTATTACGAAGAATTCAATATCGTGCCATCAGGCTTGATGGAATCATTGCGACAGGGGAAGGTAATAATCATTAACTGGCATGCACTTGCATGGGACAGTGAAGAAAGACTGGCAAAGAAGAAGACCGTTGACAAGCGAGGAGCCAAAAGCGATGAAGCCTATGTCCGTGAAGTGCTGGGCGACATGGCAAATATGACTAATCTGATTGTCATCAATGATGAAGCCCATCATGCGTGGCGGATTCCCGCTGAGAGTAAAATCAAAGGCGTAAAAAAAGAAGATATTGAAGAAAGCACTGTCTGGATAGGCGGATTAGACAGGATTCACAGGGCAAGAGGAATAATCCGCTGTTTTGATTTATCGGCAACGCCGTTTGCACCATCCGGCAAGAAAGCGACTGAAGAAGCATTATTCTCATGGATAGTTAGCGATTTTGGATTGAACGATGCGATTGAGTCAGGACTGGTAAAAACACCGAGGGTAGTTATCAGAAGCGACGGCAATGTTGATAATGAACTTAAACCAAAACTTTATCATATTTACGCCCAACCCGAAGTTAAAGACGACATCAACCGCAAGGCTGAGGACAGCGAGCCGCTTCCCGACCTCATTAAAAATGCCTATCTGCTTTTGGGCAAGGACTGGCAAGCTACTAAAGACGATTGGGAAAAGGCAGGATATAAAATTCCACCGGTGATGATTACAGTGGCGAACACTACTTATACATCAGCACGGATAAAAACCTCTTTTGACCGTGATACATTTTTGCTTTCCTCAACAGGATTAGGTGATTTGTGCAATCAGCAAAGGACTTTGCAAATTGACAGCAGCATCCTTGAAAAAGCCGAAGCAGAAGCAGAAGAGGTTGATATTGCCATTGAAGAAACTGAGGATGAAAATGATGAGCCTAAAGAAAAGAAACTTACTAAAAAACAGCAGGCTGAATTGTTACGGCGGACTGTTGATACTGTCGGTAAGATTGGCGAATTGGGCGAACAGATTCAGAATGTAATTTCCATAGGTATGCTCAGCGAAGGATGGGATGCGAAAACTGTTACACACATAATGGGCTTACGGGCATTCAGCAGTCAATTATTGTGTGAACAGGTGGTAGGGAGAGGACTGCGGAGAACCTCTTATGATACCAAGAAACAAAGTGACCCAATAACCGGAAAGGAAATTGAGTTATTTGATGCAGAGTATGTAAACATCTTTGGTATTCCTTTTACCTTCCTGCCGCATGAAGGGAGCGAGGATGGGCCACCGCCGCCTCCTCCGCCACCCAAGACGAGGATTGAACCTGCTAAGGAAAAAGCGGAGCATGAAATTTCATTCCCTAACATTCTGCGTATTGATCATGTTTATAAGCCTCAACTTACTCTTAACATGGCAAATGTCAAACCGCTTGATATTGACCCATACGAATCAATAACAGAGGCAGAGTTAGCAGCTATTATTGCCGGCAAACCCAATCCTGCTGCATTGACAGAAATTGATTTAAAGGAAATCGGGGAAAAGTTCCGATTGCAATCTATTGTTTTGAGAATTGCATCAACTATCTATAATTCAGAGAAAAAGCCTGACTGGAAAGGAAGCAAAGAATCCTTCCTCATTCAACTCATAGGTATTGTTGAGCAGTTTATTTCTTCGGATAAAATCCGAATTAAGAATCCGTTGTTCAATCAAGATGAAGCAAGAAAGAGAATTCTTATCATGCTGAACATGAACAAAATAATTCAGCATATCTGGAATGAGATAAGGGCAGTAAATACTACGGAACTGACGCCCGTATTTGACAAAGAACACCCGATTCGTTCAACATCCGATGTCCGCACATGGTGGACAAGCAAACCCTGTGAAAGCTTTTCTAATTCGCATATTAACTTTACTGTTGTTGACAGCAAATGGGAGTATCTTGAAGCAAAAACCATCAATGACAGTAATGTTGTAACTTCTTTTGTAAAGAACGACCATTTAGGCTTTGTGATTCTTTACAATTATCAGGGAGTAATCAGAAGATATTTTCCAGACTTCATTATTAAACTAAAAAGTGGTGCACATCTTATACTTGAGACCAAAGGGCAGGACAGTGAACAGGACAAAACTAAAAGGGCTTTTTTAGATGAATGGTGCAGGGCAGTGAATCAACACGGTGGTTGTGGCAAGTGGAGCTGTGCCGTTTCGTTTGACCCAAATGACCTGCAAAACCTGCTTGAAGATGCGGAATTATAGGAGTTGTTAATGAAAATTGAAAGTAGCAACTTTAATGGCTCCCCGGGCAGGACTCGAACCTGCAACCCTTCGGTTAACAGCCGAATGCTCCGCCATTGAGCTACCGGGGAATTTTTACAGGAAAGGTAATTATAGATTAATTTTTAAAAATTATCAAATTTTTAAAGATTGCTTCGTCGCTATCGCTCCTCGCAATGACAAAAAATATTTCTCATTATAAGAGTGGATTCTCGTGCATTGCCTTAAGCCTCTTCCATCTTCTTTCCACTTCTTTCTCAAACTCGGCTACAACACCTTTAAATTCAGGCTTTAGCAGATGTTTTGTCTTCCCCATCAGTTTAAGCCATTCTGTAACATTAACCTTCTTCCCCTTTTCTTCAGGGTCGTAGTTTATGGTTGTAATCCCATGCTCTACCTCATAAAGCGGGAAGAAGTTGCAATCCACGGCAGCCTGAACAACAGACTGTGCAATATTATCGGGGTGCCTCCAGTTTAATGGGCATGATGAGAAAAGTTTTCCAAAAACCAATCCCTCATGTTTTGCATACCACTGTGCCTTTGCAGCCTTTCTTATTAAATCCCTATACTGCGATTCCACTGCTGTGAACACATACGGTATATGACATGCTGCAAATAACTGGGCTGAATCCTTGTGATGAAATTTCTTCCCGACTCCTACTGTCCCTACATTGGATGTGCTCGTAGCATGTCCAAGAGGTGTTGTAAATGAGAGCTGATGACCTGTATTCATGTAACCCTCATTGTCATATTCAAGTATAATCATGTTGTGATTTCTGAAGGCGGTTCCAAGTGCGGGACCAAGCCCGATGTCAAGACCTCCATCACCTGTAACCATGACAAATGTTATATCCTGATCCTTTGGTATCTCACCCCTTCTCTGCCTCTCCTTATACATCTCTACAACTCCGCTAAGTGTAGCGGCACCATTCTGAAAGAGGTTATGTATATATGTAATATTAAAGGATGAGTAGGGATAACCTGTTGTTACAACCATACCGCAGCCGGTATGCCAAAGCATAACAACATGACCTTCAATCCCTTTGAGGAATGTCCCAATGCTGGGGAATATGCCGCAGCCCGGACATGCACCATGCCCCGGTGTAATCCTGTGAGGCATTGCTGTAAGCTCTGCATGTTTTACACCCTTTACATCAAGCTTTCCTGTCTTTTCATCCTTAGTTACCTTTATTATCCCGGGTGATGATTCCTTTTTTGTTACAGGGCCCCTGACCTTTTCAAATTTAAAATTCGGGTCTCCGGGTGTTGTGCCCATATAATCATAGGGAACATCCACCTTCCCTTTCTTTGCTGCATCAAGTGCCAACTCAAACATTGCCTCTGCATCCTCTTCATAAAAATCCTTCCCGCCAAGCCCATAAATCCTGCTCAAGACAAGGGCACGGTTCTGAGGGTCATCTTTTAATGCCGCCTTTACCTCAATTGTCATGTTACCGCCCCATCCGCCGTAGGAGTCCTGCCTGTCTGCTACCAATACTGCCTTTGCATTTCTTAATGCTGCGGCAATCTCTTTTGCAGGGAAGGGCCTTATCATAGTAGGATATACAAGCCCTACCTTCTTG
>JACRGN010000246.1 GCA_016234205.1 Nitrospinota bacterium
TGACAGAATAGCCGGGCAACATCATCAGATAAGAGTCATAGATGAATCGGGTGAAGATTATTTATATCCTGAAAATTTCTTTGCTCCTGTAAAACTGCCTCTTATCACAAAAGAAAAATTAGAATTATCAACGGTATAACAAATTACTCGCGCGGACAGGTTGTTGCCTGCCTCATAGTTCAGTCGTTACTGCCTTGATGTCGTCAAAAAGTAAATGCCACCTGCTGTGAAAATAATATTAGCACCCCATGCAGATATAAAGGGGGGTAATTTTCCTGCATGACCAAGTGATACACCCATTGAGAATATAAACCATATTACAAAGCCTATAACTACACTCAATCCTACTCCCACTGTGAAGCCCCCCTGTCTCCCTGTCCTTATTGAAAACGGAATGCCTATCAATGCCATTATAAAGGCTATTGCAGGGAAGGATAATTTAATATGCATATCCACTATATATCTCGTGGCATCAAGCCCCTCTCTCTTAATTTTTTTTATATAATTCCTTATCTCCTGAAAACCCATTTCTTCAGGACCGACACTGACTGTCATAAAGTCAGCAGGTTTCTCAGGCAGAGGGAAAACCCTGTTCTCAAAATATTCAGAATTAAATGACCCCTCTTCGTCAAAATTCCTGACCCACCCGCCGGAAAAGAGCCATTCTCTCCCTGTCCATTTTGCATGTCCGCAGTCTATCCTCTCCTTCAGCCTGCCGTCATGAAATTTGAATATTGATACGCCTATGAGTGTCCCTGCCTGTGCATCAAAAAGGTCAATATTCCATATATTGCCATTCTCCGACCTGTACCACATCCTGTTCTTCTGATAAATTCCCCTCTCCTCCTGCTTTTTTATATCAACCCTGAATGTATGGTTTGTAATACGGTTTGTAAGGGGGAGTATGTATTCACTATTTAAAAACACAAAAAAACTTATAACAGCAGCAGTGGTTAATATCGGCATTGTAATTCTATGAAGTCCCATGCCGCATGCCTTCATTGCAGTTATCTCGTTATGCCTTGACAGTATCCCCATGCATATCACAGTTGCGAGCAGGATAGCCATAGGCACCATGAAATGTATAAATAGCGGCACCTTAAAAAGCAGGTATTTGAATATTGAGATGATGGAAGCCTTGAATTTTACAAATTCCTCAACCTTCTCAAAAAAATCAACCACTATAAAAAGTAAAGTCAGGGCTGTTAGTGTAAAAAAGAATATCTTAAGATACTCACTAAGGATATATCGGTTTAAAATCCTCATATAAAAATACCTTTCCTCATAGCCCCTCCCTTGATGGGAGGGAAATTCAAAGGGGAGGGCGTTTACATTTTCATTTCCTCACCTTTTCTATGAATTCTGACAGCCTTACCATGAACTCAAATGGCATAGTCTCCTTTGATATCCTGTTGAGCAGATATATGCCAAAACCTCCAATAAGAATATTCGGCAGCCATAGGGCAATGAACGGGGGTACCCGCCCCTCTCTCCCCAATGCCTGCCCTGTAAGAAGAAGTATATAGTCTGCAACAACTATAATAAGCCCGATTCCCAGCCCTCCCCTCTTCCCAGACCTGTGAACCTTGATGCCGAGCGGTGCACCGAACAAACCAAAGACAAAGCAGGCAAACGGAAGCGAGTATTTTGTCTGTATCTCAACCTCTTCAATAAAGGTTTCCTTTTTTTCCTGTTTTAATCCTGCTATCCTGTTTTTTAGCTCTCTTAATGACATCTCCCTCGGCTCTTTTACTATACTATATTCACCTTCCCCTTTACCCACATCAATCATGATATCGTAGGTGTCAAATGTAAGCAGTTGGTATCTATCCATCTGAGCCGCCATTCTGTTGATAGTCCCGCCTTTTAACTGAAGCAGAATCCTCATTGTCTCAGGGTCTGTTACAAATCTCCCCTCCTTTGCCGTAATTACCTGAGGCTCTGAATTATTCTGTGAATCATATATAAACACGCCCTTCATAACCGATGAGCCAATCTCCCTCTCCTCAACATACATTATTAAATCCTTAAAATCATTGTTGAATACCCTCTCCTTTATTTCAAAATTTGCCTTTCTCATTGACACCTGAAGAAGAAAATTTTTAAATGCGTAATTCCCCCTGTGCTGGAGACCGACCATAACATAACTGCTGACAAGATAAGTGATAATAGAGAGGATAAGGACAGGGAGCATAAGTCTGTACATACTTATGCCTGCCGCCCGAACTGCAATAATCTCATTATCACCTGAGAGACGGCTGAATGTCATAAGAGATGCAAATAGAACAGAGAGTGGTATTGTTAAGGCAAGAAAGGCTGGAGAGATATAAAGGAGAAGGAGCAGCATATCCCTGACTGCCACCCCCCTGTTCAAAATCAACTCAGAGAGATAGTGAAGCTGGTCAAGGAAAAGAACAAGTGTCAGTATGAATACACTTAATATAAAAAACTTAA
>JACRGN010000239.1 GCA_016234205.1 Nitrospinota bacterium
AATGACAGGTTTAAAGAGTGTTACCTTGCCATAAGCCAAAGAGGAGGCAATCAAGCCTGCTATCTCAATATCCTCAAGTTTTTTATATCTATGTGGAAATTCAATAGGGTCGTGCTCAATCCGTGATTTTAAATCATATTCCCTGTAAAACTTTTCAAGAGTTTCCTTTAATTTGGGATGCATAAATTAATCCTAAATAATGCACGAACGATTCAAAATAAGACCTTATGTCCCTGTAGCGACTGTCAAATTTTCACTTTTCCACGGATGGTAAAAAGTGAAAATTTCCACAGTTCAGATAGCCATGGACGGCTGTCTGAACGGCAAGCGGAAGGGACATAAGGTCTTTCACATATTATTTCCCTGAAGAACCAAAGCCATTTGTATTTCTATCTGATTCTTGAATGTCCGTCTCAATAATCTCCCAATCTATTACAGGTATTGGAATTAGCTGGGCAATCTTATCGCCGATTTCTATTACAAAAGGCTTATCAGATTCATTTCTTAAGAGAACCTTTACCTCTCCCCGATAGCCGTTATCAATTACGCCAGCAGATGTATATATAATCTTTGATGCCATTGAAGACCTGTCCTTTATAACACCACCCCATCTTTCAGGGAATTCAACTGAGATACCTGTCCCTACAGCCTTCTGCTCTGATGGATTTATAATATATCTATCTGCAGAATAGAGGTCATAACCAAGGTCTCCACTGTAAGCCCTTGTGGGCAGTTTTGCATGATTATTTAATTTTCTAACCTTTAATAACTTGTGCTCAGGCATAGGAAATTATAAATTAACCACAGATAAACACAGAATCGAAGGGAGTGTAAGTGTAAGTGCAAGTGTAAGTTAAAAGATTTTATTTACCTATCCCTTACACTCTTCACTTTCACTTTCACTTTATTAATCTGTGTTAATCTGTGTCCATCTGTGGTTTCATTAAGTTTTTTGTTATCTGTTTATATGTAAAAATAACTGTTGAGCCGTAAAATACACCGCAAATCCCGCCTGCTACAACATCAGAGGGATAATGAACACCGAGATATACCCTTGACAAGCACACTAAAACAGAAATAAATAACATGGGAATTAATAATCTCCTGTATCTATAAACCAATACTGTGCTTAAGGCAAATATGTTTGTGGCGTGGGAAGAGGGGAATGATAGATTATGAGGACAGCCAATAATGAGATGGAGGGTTTCTATCGGAAGTTTATTGCATGGTCTTAGTCTTCCAAAAAAATATTTTACAATATGGGAGTTAAAATAGTCACTTATACTCACAGCGATAATAACTAAAAGGATAGTTACCAATCCCTTTTTCCAATCCCTGATAATAAATAATAGAATTATAAGGGGAATAACAAAATACCAATTGCGATAGTTTGTTACAAGTGGCATCAGAATATCAAAAAAGCTATTCTGCAGCCCCCTATTGAGCTTATAAAAGATGTAAGTATCAAAATCTTTAAGTAATTGCACTCAAGTGTCCTTTCAATAGCCGATGTTCAAATCTGACAAGTCCTTATATTAGCATAAATCTACTTACCCTCTCCACATAGTAAAGTCCTTGCAGGAATTTTCAAAATGTATTTTTTTATTGACACAAATACATATTATATGTTAAAAAATCTCTCCATTATCAATTATCTTTAAAGAGGAGGTAAAATTATGAGTGATAAGGCAGGTGCAGCCCTTTTTACAGGGGTATCTATTCTGGTGCTTGTATATTTTTGGTGGTTATTAATATTTACACATGGTGTTGCGGCACATCATGGATAGACTTAATTAAGGGGAGGTAAGATATGAAATCTGTAGTTTCCTTTTTAATTTTTATTGTAATATGCGGATTTGTTTTTTATATGCTTGATGTAGGATTAATGAAGACACAGGGGCTTCAGTTGGTTCCAGAGAAAGAAAAGACAGAGGCAAAAGCCTCTCATTAAAGATTTTTTATTGTTTCATTTCAACAACAGGGGTCGCCGTTAAATGGCGGCCCTTACTTCCATTTTATTAACTCTCATCCACCAATTAAATGTTTCCTTATTTTTCCTTATTTTTCCTTTGCTTTTCGGCGGTAGATATGCTATAAAACTGAAATCTGCGGAAGGATAGACTTTTTATGTAAATACTCAGTCAACACCGTTACAAGAATGAAACCACAAGATTTCACAGATTTACAAAAGATAAGGAGAAATTAACCCCTGAAAACTTCAATCAGGGGCTTGTGATAATCTCGTGTTAATCTCGTGGTTTGCTGAATATTTACCTTTTTATATAAACCTCAATTTTTTAGTTTTCCATGGTGCATTATGGACATTAAACCGCTTCAAGACAAATCAAATCAATTGGACTCCATATTTTTGGGATTGGATATAGGCTCTGTAAGTGTTAAGACTGTCATTGTCAATCATAATAGGGACATAGTGGAAAATTATTATGAACGGCATAAGGGACAGCCTATCCAGATTGTCCTCAACAGGCTAAGGGATATATTAAATAAAACTCCCATTGAAAGAATTTCATCAGTTGCAGTGACAGGCTCTGGCGGCGAAATGGTGGCAAAACTCCTCGGTGCCGATTTTGTCAATGAGATAGTGGCACATGCGAAGGCAGTTGGAAAACTCTATCCTCATGTCCGAACTGTTATTGAAATGGGTGGAGAGGATTCAAAACTTCTCCTTTTCAAAGAAGATAATGGTAAAGGTGAGACGGTGTTGGAAGATTTTGCAATGAATACACTATGTGCCGCAGGGACAGGTTCTTTCCTTGACCAGCAGGCAGCCCGCATAGAGGTATCAATAGAAAAAGAGTTTGGCGAGATGGCGCTTAAATCAAAACACCCTCCGAGAATTGCAGGGAGGTGCAGCGTATTTGCAAAATCAGACATGATTCATCTCCAGCAGATTGGGACACCTGTTCATGAAATAGTTGCAGGGCTCTGCTATGCAGTGGCAAGGAGTTTTAAGAGCAATATAGGACGCGGTAAGGATTTTAAAAAGCCGATAGCTTTTCAAGGGGGCGTAGCTGCCAATACCGGGCTTGTCAGGGCATTTGAAGACATCCTCGGACTTAAAGAGGGCGAACTTATGATTCCGCAGCACAACGCATCAATGGGTGCAATAGGTGCTGTATTTGTTGCGATGGATGATAAAGTAAAGCATGTCCCTGTAAGCCTGCCCTCGAATGGTTCTATTGGGGGTAGTAAGCAGGGAACAGTATCAAGGTTTACGGGATTGAGTGCTATTGAAGATTATCTAAGGACAAAAAAGGTTATAGGCGGCGGGCTTGAAAGGTTATCAAGTTCTGATAATGGACATAATGATATTCATACAATAAAGATAAATACCTCTAAAAAGACAGATGTGGTTATTGGCATAGATGTGGGTTCACTGAGTACAAATGTGGTTGCCATTGACAGGGATAGAAATGTAGTGGCAAGGAGATATCTGAGGACGGCGAGCAAGCCCATAGATGCTGTAAAGAGGGGGCTTCTTGAGATAGGCGAGGAGATAGGCAGCCATGTCAATGTTGTGGGTGTCGGGACTACAGGCTCGGGAAGATATATGACAGGCGATTTTGCAGGGGCTGATATTGTAAAAAATGAAATCACTGCACAGGCAACAGCCTCAATACATTTTGAGCCTCATGTTGATACAATCTTTGAAATCGGCGGGCAGGACTCAAAGTATGTTTCACTGAAAAATGGTGCCGTAGTGGATTTTGAAATGAATAAGGTCTGTGCGGCAGGGACAGGCTCATTTTTAGAAGAGCAGGCAGAAAAACTCGGTATAAGCATTGAAAACGAATTCAGCAATTATGCATTTAATTCTTTTGTCCCGGGCAAGTTTGGTGACAGGTGTACGGTATTCATGGAATCCGACCTTGTATCTTACCAGCAAAAGGGTGCTGCAAAAGAGGACCTCGTATCCGGGCTTGCATACTCTATTGTCCACAATTATCTGAACAGGGTAGTCGGGGACAGGAGGATAGGAGAGAGGATACTCTTTCAGGGGGGTGTTGCATGGAATAAGGCTGTTGTATCGGCATTTGAGAAGATTACAGGTAAGAGGGTAATTGTCCCGCCGCATCATGATGTCACAGGTGCTATCGGTGTTGCAATCCTCGCACTTAATTACATCAAGAGGAGAGAAGGCTATAAGACAAACTTTAAGGGGTTTGACCTTTCAAACCGGAAATATAAGGTAAGCACATTTGAGTGTAAGGCATGTGCAAATGTCTGTAATGTCAGCAAGGTCCAGTTTGAAAATGAAAAGCCCCATTTCTACGGTGCAAGGTGTGAGATATTTGAAGTAGACAAGAAAAAGGTTGAAAATAACACACCTGATTTATTTGCCGAGAGGGAGAAATTAGTATTTGCGAATTACGATTTAAGAATTACAAATTCTGAATTAAAATTTCAAATTGTAAATCCTAAATCCCAAATCAGAATAGGTATTCCCCGTGTCCTTTATTTCTATGAACTCTTCCCGTACTGGAATAGATTTTTAAGAGAATTGGGTTTTGAGGTCGTCCTCTCTGATGTTACAAATCAGAATACAATACACAGCTCTATGGAGAAGGTGACCGCAGAGACATGCTTTCCGATAAAGGTAGTTCACGGCCATGTCCTGGAATTGATTGAAAAGAAGGTTGACTACATATTCTTCCCAAGTTTTATAAGCATGAATAAGAAGGACTCGGAATTTCCCCAGAGCCACAGCTGCCCCCTTATTCAGTCTGCCCCATATATAATAAATGCTGCCATAAATATGGAAAAGAGCGGGGTTAAACTTTTGACCCCTCCGATTTTATTCCAGAGGGGGGATAAGACGGTTGAAAAAGAATTAATAAAAATGGGAAAGGAGTTAGGGGTTTCTCCCTCAAAGATAAAAAATGCGATGGAGGCTGCACAGGATGAGCAGGATAGATTTGCAAATAGTATAAAAAAGAGGGGTGAAGAGGTTATCAATGGATTGACAGATGATGACAGGGCTGTGGTATTAATAAGCAGGCCCTATAATGGCTGTGACTCAGGATTAAATCTTGACCTGCCAAAGAAATTGAGGGAGATGAATGTAATCGCTATCCCGATGGATTTCCTCCCCCTTGATACAAAAGATATTGCCGACAAGTATCCTGATATGTATTGGAGGTCGGGGCAGAAGATGATTGCTGCAGCGGATTTCATCAGCAAAAATAAAAAGTTAAATGCAATATATATCTCAAATTTCAAATGCGGACCCGATTCATTTATTGACTATCATATAAAGGAGGAGATGGGGGGGAAACCTTATCTCCAGCTTGAGATAGATGAGCACAGTGCCGATGCAGGATTTATAACGAGGTGTGAGGCATTCTTTGACAGCCTTGAAAATACTAAGGAACTGGAGTTTGAGAAGAAAAGCAGAAAAGGCATAAATACATTTAATCATAAAGACAGGATTGTTTATCTTCCCTATATGTGTGACCATGCCTATTCTCTATCTGCATCCTTAAGGGCATGCGGTATAAATGCGGAAGTCCTCCCTGAGTCAGATGAAAAATCACTTGAAATCGGGAGGAGGTATACAACAGGCAAGGAGTGCCTCCCCTTTACAATTACAACGGGTGATATGATAAAGAAGACAAAGGAGAGCGGGTTTGACCCGTCAAAGATTGCCTTCTTTATGCCGACTGCCGATGGTCCATGCAGATTCGGGCAGTACAGGAGTGTCCAGAGGCTCTTCCTGGATGAAATGGGATTAGCAGATGTCCCCATAATATCGCCTGATGCAAAGGATTCTTATGGTGAGTTTGGTGATTTGAGGACTAAATTCCGCAGGCTTGCATGGAGGGGGCTCGCGGCTACCGATATACTTCAAAAGATAACTCATGAGATAAGGCCTTATGAAATTAATAAGGGCGAGACAGACAGCCTGTATAAGAAATGTCTAAATATGATATGCAAGGCAATAGAAGCTGGCGGGAATGAGATATTTGGAGTAATGGGGGAGATAAAAGATTTATACAAGGGTGTGGCAGTTGATAAAAAAGAGAAGAGGCCAATTATAGGATTGGTAGGCGAGATATATCTCAGGTCCCATTACTTTTCTAATCAGAATATAATAAGGAAGATAGAAGGGCTTGGAGGAGAGGTCTGGCTTACACCGATTGCGGAGT
>JACRGN010000230.1 GCA_016234205.1 Nitrospinota bacterium
AAAGCCTGAATTGATATTTGTGAATTATACACACGATACCCATCAGGACCACAGGACTCTGGCAAAGGGGACAATATCTGCAACGAGGTATATAAAGAATGTTTTATTTTATGAAGTGCCGACAACACATGATTTTAATCCAAGTGTTTATGTTGATATAACCGATGTGATTGAGCATAAGGTAGGCTGTCTTGAAGCCCACGCATCGCAGGTTATGAAGACGAATATAGAGGGGCTTTCAATTGTAGAAATCGCAAAATCATCCGCTACATTCAGGGGTATTCAGGGGAGGGTAAAATTTGCGGAAGGTTTTGTCCCTTTGAGACAGTTTCTGAGTATTTAAATTCAGAAATGGGACGCAGATTTTCACTGATAAACACAGATTTTTTATTTTAAATCCTGAAAATCTGCGTTCATCTGCGTCCAATTATTTTTTTGTTTTTTTAAATGATTTTTAGATACTCGTTTATAGACTTTGCTGCACTCCTGCCTGCACCCATTGCAAGTATAACGGTAGCACCACCTGTAACAATATCACCGCCTGCAAATACACCTTTCTTGCTTGTCTTGCAGGTCTTTTCGTCGTCCACTACGATATATCCCCATTTATTCAATTCAAGCCCCGGCGTCGTCTGTGCTACCAATGGGTTTGCATTGGTTCCTATTGCCACAACTACGGCATCAAGATTTATAACAAACTCAGACCCTTTAACAGGGATAGGTCTCCTCCTCCCGGAATCATCAGGCTCGCCAAGCTCCATCTTTATACACTCAAGCCCTGTTACCCAACCCTTCTCATTACCTATAACACGGAGAGGGGCAGTAAGCATTATAAATTGGACACCCTCATGCCCTGCGTGATCTATCTCTTCTTTCCTTGCAGGCATCTCATCCCTTGACCTTCTGTATATTATGTAGGCATTTTCAGCCCCGAGCCTCAGTGCTGTCCTGACAGAATCCATTGCTGTATTACCGCCGCCTATGACTGCCAGATTTTTATATTTTTTAATCGGCGTATCATATTCTGGAAAATTATATGCCTTCATCAGATTTGACCTTGTAAGATACTCATTGGAAGAATAGACACCGCTTAAATTTTCTCCGGGTATATTCATAAACTGCGGAAGTCCGGCGCCATTTGCAAGGAAGAGTGCATCGTATCCATCCTTCTGCATCAATTCATCAACAGTCCGTATTCTCCCTATTACATGATTTAACTTAAACTCAACACCAATCTTCTGTAGATAATCAAGCTCCCTTTCAACTATTGACTTTGGGAGTCTGAATTCAGGAATGCCGTAAACAAGAACACCGCCTGCCTTATGTAGTGCCTCAAAGATTGTTACACCATGCCCCATTTTTATGAGGTCGCCTGCACATGCGAGCCCTGCAGGACCTGACCCTATAATTGCAACCTTTTTACCTGTTTTTGGAGCCATTTCCGGCATCTCAAATGTTCCGTGTGCGGCTTCATAGTCTGCTACATACCTCTCAAGCCTCCCGATAGATACAGGCTTGTCTTTCTTTCCTACTACACATACCATCTCACACTGGTCTTCCTGAGGGCAGACCCTGCCGCAGATGGCAGGAAGGAGGCTTGACTCCTTTATTACCTTTGCCGCACCCAAAATATCACCCTCTGAAACTTTCTTGATAAACTGGGGTATGTTTATGTTAACAGGGCATCCGTCAATACATACAGGATTTTTGCACTGGATACACCTGATAGACTCATTTTGTGCCAGTTCGGCTGGGAAACCGTATGTAACTTCTTTGAAATTTTTTGCCCTTTCATGGGGGTCCTGTTCAGGCATTGGCTGCCTTGGGATTTTAGGTTTCTTCTTTTTTAAAGTTTTTTCTTCTTCCTTTTTTTCTTCAGTCATTTTTCCCTCACTATGTATAGGAAATTATAAAAAACATATAAGGAGAAAGGGAGAAGAAGATGGAGAAATGGGGATAAAAAACAATATTTTCTTTTTTCTCCTTTTCTCCCTTCTCCTTAATCTTTTTCATTTGTTCTTTTCATGCGGCACGGCATGAACCCTGCTGGCACAACTCCCTTGATATTTTTTCTTCATCTACATATTGCCTCAGGCGTGACATCATCTCGTCAAAATTTACCTGATGCCCGTCAAATTCAGGACCATCAACACATACGAATTTTGTCTTGCCTCCGACTGTAACACGGCATGCACCGCACATCCCTGTCCCGTCTACCATTATTGTATTAAGACTGGCAAAGGTATGTATTTTGTAAGGCTCGGTAACCTTGCAGACCATCTTCATCATTATTGGAGGGCCAATAGTTACAACCAAATCAATCTTCATCCCTGATTCTATCATTGACTTTAACTCATCGGTAACAAAGCCATGCCTGCCATATGAGCCGTCATCTGTTGTTATTCTTACCTCATTACTGCATTTCTTCATAAGGTCTTCATATATAAGAATCCCCTTTGTCCTTGCACCGAGTATTGATATTACATTGTTGCCTGCAGCCTTTAATGCCTGTGCAATTGGGTGAACAGGGGCGACTCCGATACCCCCGCCGATACATACCACTGTTCCGAAATTTTCTATATGGGTTGGTTTTCCAAGAGGTCCTGCAAGGTCAAATATACTGTCCCCCTTATTCAATTTACCGAGGGTCATTGTTGTCTTGCCAACCTCCTGAAAGAGGATATTGATAGTCCCTTTTTCAATATTTTTATCCGATATTGTCAATGGTATCCTCTCGCCGTTTTCTGACGCCCTCAAGATTACAAACTGTCCTGCCTTATGTTTTTCTGCAATCCATGGTGCCTCAACAACAAATTCCTTTATTGCCGGTGCATCTGTCCACCATACCTTTTTTTCAAGTATCTTGTTCATT
>JACRGN010000243.1 GCA_016234205.1 Nitrospinota bacterium
GATATAGGGGTCTTTACTAAACCTGTCTATATGATTTTCAAAAGCCTCCCGCGATATTTCAATTATTCTCTCTCTGTCGCTCTCTTGATAAGGGCGGATATGAAACAGAGAAGGTATTTCCGGCAGTTTCATATTTATTTCGTTTATATAGGTTACAAGACAATCTGCAATATAAAAGTCCATCTTTTGAAGTTCCCTGATGAGTGAGTAGTCATCCGTATCTGCCTTAACCGATATATGTTGAATTTCATTTTCCTTTGTAAAAATTGAAGCCTGCTGGAGCATCATTTTTATTACAGATTTCTGTATAGATGGGTCCAGCAGAGGAGATACGATAATATGCTCTATCTTTCCCATGTTTATGCCGAAAAGATTGGAATCCCATGGAAGCATTTTTAAAGATATAATACCTGCCAGATCACCTGACACTCTTGCGCAGATAATGTTTTCCCCTGCCGATTTGATATGATGCTGTAAATATTCTTTGTTGATTTTGACACTCTTATAACGGCGGTAATCAAAGAAGGGATAATTTTCTATAAGCCCTTTGACATCTTCAAAATGCGATGGGTCTAACTTTTCAATATGTATGTCCATAATAAATAGGGTCAAGGGTCAGGGGTCAAGGGTCATGACAGAAAAAAGGTATTATTCTTGACTTGCCCCTTGCCCCTTGTCCCTTGCTCCTATTTCAATATAGTGCGGTCTCCTCTTGGTCTCTATGTATATCCTTCCTATATACTCACCTATAATCCCTATGCCAAGGATCAATATTCCGAAGAAGAAAAATATTAGGGCAACGACAGATCTTACACCAAATTCATTACCCAAGAATATACGGAGTATTAGTAAATATATGCCCATAGCAAATCCTATTATTGACATAAAAAAACCTATTAAACTTAAAACCTGAAGAGGCAGTATAGAGAAACCTGTTATTACATCCCAGTTATGCCTGAACAGGCTGAAAAAATTATACCGAGATTTACCTGATTTTCTATGTGCATGTGCTATTTTGACCTCTCCAATAGATACCCCAAGCCAACTGACCAATACAGGTGTGGAACGAAAGGATTCCTGACAAAGTTTCAAATTTTCAATTACACTCCTTCTGTAAGCCCTCATCATACAGCCATAGTCATGGAGTTTTACCCCTGTCATCCACTGGACGAGCTTGTTTACAATGAAAGAACCCAGCCTCCTTCCGAGAGAATCCTCCCTGATAATCCTCCATCCTGCTGCTACTTCATATCCTTCATTCAGCTTATCTACGAGTTTCGGTATCTCTTCAGGAGGATTTTGTAAATCAGAATCCATAGTAACCACTATTTCTCCATTAGCATTATTAAACCCTGCAAACACCGCAGCATGCTGACCGAAGTTACGGGTTAATGCTATAACCTTTACCTTTTTGTTTTTTTTCTGAAAAGCCTTAAGGATGCTCAAACTGTTGTCCTGACTCCCATCATCAACAAATATGATTTCGTAAGGGGCACCTATTTTTTCCATTACATTTGACAGCCTATTATAGAGTTCTTCTAAACTATGAACTTCGTTAAATATTGGCAGAACAACAGATATTTTTATATTATCAGGGATATTCATATTTGAATGGAGAGCAGATAAATCTCATTGCCTATTATATGTTGCTTATATTACAATAAACGCAATGAATAGTCATTACAAAAGATTAAAAAGTATTTTATTAAATACCCCCTCATCATTTTGGACAGGCATAATTATCATAACAAGCCTTATCGTTATAGTATATTACAACACCATTACATCACCCTTTAATTTTGATGATGAGTCAGAAATTGTTGATAATAAGAGTATCAGATCTTTAAGTAATATTCCTAACAGACTTACTAATATATTTAGCAGACCTGTTTTATACGCTACATTTACACTTAATTACTATATTGGTGGATTTGACCCCACAGGTTATCATGCAGTAAACATTGGTCTTCATGTAGCGGTATCTATTCTCATGTATTTAATTATGTGGAATATAACGACTCACGACGGCTCGACTGAACTCGCCGAAGTCTCACGACTCACGACTAAATTTATGTATAGGAATTTCAATAATGGGATTGCTTCGCCTTCGGCTCGCAATGACACGGCTCGCAAGGGTGTCATTGCGAGGGGCGTAGCCCCGAAGCAATCTAATTCATATCTTTTACCTTTCCTTTCCGCTGCTCTCTTCGCCATTCATCCTATAAATACTGAATCTGTAACTTATATTGTCAGCAGGTCGTCAGTTTTGTCTACATTTTTTTATTTACTGTCGTTTTTGATGTTTATAAAGGCAAACAAAAAAAGGGGCAAGAAGCAAGATGCAAGAAGCAAGATGCAAGAAGCAAGAAAGAAGAAGTTCTTTTCTGTCTTCTGTCTTATGTCTTCTGTCTTCTGTTTTGTCCTTGCCATCGGCTCTAAAGAAGATGCAGTTACCCTGCCTGCCATCCTTCTGCTCTATCATTTCTTTTTTATTTCTAAGGAAAATGGATTGAAGGATTATATTAAAAGATATGGATGGGTGCTCCTGTCTCTTACACTTTTGGCCATTTCTTACCCACTCCTTCGCTATATCAGGCTTGGAATAATAGGCACATCAGAAGCAAAAGATATATTTACCCCCTTTACATATTTTATGACAGGTATAAAGGCAATAATATATTATTATATGAAGCTCCTTTTATTACCTATCAATCTTAATGTAGACCCTGATATAAGACCGGCTCAAATTCCAGATTTTTATGTTATATCGGCACTGAGTCTTATAATAGCTTTATTGATAGTTGTTTTAAGAAAAAAAAATAAATTACTCTCCTTTTCATTGCTCTGGTATTTTATTGCTCTAACCCCTACCTCAAGCATATTTCCTCTTAACGATGCGGCATCTGAACACAGATTGTATCTGCCATCCGTAGGGTTTTGTATTTTTATTGCGTCCTGCTTATTCGCATCATCTGGAGTGCGGATGCAAAGATTGAAACCCGTGATACTTGTATTTATAATCTTTATATTTTCCACTCTGACAATAAAAAGGAACTTTATCTGGGGTGATGAGGCAATGGTATGGAGGGATTCGACAAGAAAGTCTCCAAATAAACCGAGACCATATTACAATATGGCGGTATCTTATGAAAAGATGGGGTTGCCAGATAAGGCTATATGGGGGTTTAAAGGGACATTGGAGCATTTGAGATTCAGAGAGCAGCCCCATTTCTGGACGGAATCACATATCAGACTGGCTGGAATTTATGTTAAAAAAGGACTCTATATGAATGCAATCCCTCTATACGATAGGGTATTGAAAATTTACCCTGAAAAACCTGAGGCATTGAATGGAATCGGAGTAGTTAATTTAAAAATGAATAATTTTGAGAAGGCAAAAAATATACTGGAAAAGGTTATTAAAATAAAGCCTGAATATGCCGAGGCACACAATAATTTGGGAACTGTATATGCCCGCATGGGTATGCCAAATGAGGCACTGACATCATTCAAAAAGGCAATAAAAATAAAGCCTGACTATGTAGAAGCAAGATTAAACTACAACATTGTAAAAAGGATGAAGGATGCTTTACCTTACACACAACCCTGACTTTTTCAAATGAGCGTCTAAAGTTTTACTGGTATATTGCCGAAAATAATATTAAATAAATTATTTTGATTTTTTACTTGACAAAAAAAATAATTGATGTATATTTTAACACTAAATAGAGGTAACACTATATTAATGATATGAAATCAAATTTTCCTTGACAAGTTTATAGGAATGGGTTATATTTAATCCGATTTTAAAATAGCAAACGAGAAAATTAAAAATAGAAAGGAGGTGTTGGAGAGAGGGAGATTTAAAGGTTTAAGGTTTGTTTGGTTGTTTTTTTGTTTGATGTTTTTAATAGGTTATTTTTAAGGAGGAAATTATGAAAAAGATATTAAGTGGTCTATTAGTTTTGGCAGGGGTATTCATGTTTTCCATAGCCCCTTCTTATGCCGGAAGTATTTATTACGCCGTTCCACTGTGGCAGCATAGTTCAGGAAGTTCTCTGCAGACTATTTTTTCAGTTACTCAGTTGCCGGATTTTAGTAGAGGTGATTTTGCATCTACAAATGCTACTGTGGAGATTAGGCTTTACAACAATGTAGTAGCTGGTTCAACCAACAATTGGTCAAGTGCAACTATAGCATCAGGGTCTTTATGGGGAACTATTAAGAGACAATTTGCCACTAATGGTAGCATGACAACCACAACGCAGAATTTCATGGCTGATACAGGTATAGGTGCAGATGGTGGAAGTACAAAATGGGCTACATCCTCAGGGTGGGCATCAACTTCAACCAGCGACCTTGGATACGCCGTCATAGAAATATCATCAACAACATCTACACCTAGTTCAAATGACTTTAACATTGGGGCGTGGATGTATGGTACATCGCCAAGGGCAGGATTTCCATTAACCGTTGGCGGACCAAACACAACTTTCTAATAGTTTTATCTATTGAAGATTTTAAGAAACAGCCAGTCAATTTTGACTGGCTGTTTTTTTTTATACAAAGAGATTAATGGGTATTAATTTGAGATTTATAATTGCTGTTGTTTTTGTATTTTTTATTACGGGCTCCTGTACTAAAAGAGACAAAGAGCTAACTAACAAGGAGTCTGCAGAGATACATTTTAATATGGGGAATGAGTATCTCCGCGTGGGCGATGATAAGAAGGCGATGGAAGAGTGGTATAAGGCAAAGGAATTAGACCCTGCGAATACACGATATTTAAACAATATAGCCACTATAATATATAATCAGGGGAAGAGGGAGGAGGCACTAAAATTATGGGAACAGCTTCTATCTTCACCCCCAACTGTTATGGAGGCTACATATGCCATTATAAATATTGGCAATTATTATAAGGATAAAAAAGAATGGACAAAGGCTATGGAATATTATGAAAGGGCAGTAAAGACATCCCCGAATTATTTTATGTCTTATTACAATATAGGTTTACTCTATTATGAAAAGGGAGATATGGAAAAGGCAGAGGCAAATTTTAAAAAATCTATTTCCCTTTCCAATAAAGATGCCCATTCCCATTACTATCTTGGAAATATTTACAGGGAGAGGGGGAAACTTGATGATGCCTTTGCTGAATGGCAGAGGGCTACCTCAATGTATGAGAAATTCTATCTTCCCAGATATGAGATGGCAAATTATTATTTTATGAATGGTAAGATTGAAGATGCTATCAAAGAGTATAAGACTATTATTAATATAGAACCGGATAATCCCGATTTTGCTTCCATTTATGCCAATCTTGGTTTTCTTTTAATTGACACAAATAAGCCTGACGAGGCAGAGAAGACTTTTAAAAAAGGGAGGGAGATTAATAAAGATAAGGAAAAAGATTTCTACTTTCTTGACGGGTTAGGGTGGCTGAACTATAAGAAGGGTAATTATGAAGAGTCAATTAAGATATTAGAAGATGCTGTAAAAAATACCCCTCCTGATAATATCCAGTTTCTTGCCAATGAGCATTATCATATTGGAATGGTCTATATATCAATAGGAAAAAAGAACATCGCACGACAAAATCTTGAGAAGGCAATGCAGTTGAACAAAGATAAAAGATTTATAGCAGATATAAAAGGGATTTTAAGCAAATTGAGCTGATGTTGTCATTCCTGCGAAAGCAGGAATCCAGACCTTGTTGTTTTAACTGGATTCCCGCTTTCGTGAGAATGACAGGAAAGTCTTTGAACTATAGCAAAATATACCACGACCTTGCAGAATATTACGGAAAGGTGCCTTATTTCCTCTTTAACGGCTATGCCTTTCTCCCCCTTCATATTTTTTTTGAGCTTACCTATCACTGCAATCTCCGCTGTTCCATGTGCCAATTTCTGCCATTGGTAGAGGATTATAATAGTCATCCATATTCAAAGGATGAGTTAACAACAGAAGAAATAAAAAGGATAATTAACCAATTGCCAAAGTCATCTCTGATAACATTCACAGGCGGAGAGCCTTTTTTGAGGAAGGATTTCTTAGATATTTTTGAATACGTCTCACGCAGGAATAAGTGTCATATAATTACTAACGGCACTTCCATAACCGAAAAGATTGCAATGAACTTAATAGAGAAAGGCTGTGATAATATCTTCAAAAAGGGGCTTGTCCTGATAGCTGTATCCATTGAAGGCAGAGAAGATATCCATGACAGAATAGCAGGCAAGAAAGGCTCATTTAAAAAGGCAACAGAGGGAATAAAACTACTCCTCAAGTATCGTAAGGAGAGAAAGAAGACTTATCCATTAATTAATATCTCTACAGTTATGTCTGCAGATAACATCGGGACTTTCTCCGAAATGGTTAAAATAGCCGATGAACTTGGTGTGGATATAATCAGTTTTCTCACGATAAATACATATTCTTTTTCAGAGAGGTTTAAGGATATTTCAATAGAAGAAATCAGTAACTATCCTCGGTCAGTTGTTAATTTAAACGCCAATCAACTTTCAGCCTTCAGCCTTCAGCTTTCAGCTATTAAATCCATGATGGGAAAAACACGGGTTCAAATAAGATTTAGCCCTTTAGGAGTTCCCGTCTCCAATATTATAAGATTTTATAACGGGACTGCAGTCTCCGAGGATTATAGATGCTTCTCTCCATGGTCCAAGGTGGTAATTACGGCAGCCGGCGATGTGGTTCCCTGTATTAATTATAAATTTGGCAATCTAAGGAAGAAGACTTTTAAGGAGATATGGAATGGAGAAGAAGCTGTCAAATTCAGGAAAAGCCTAAAAAATGATAATATATTCCCTGTTTGTCTCGGCTGCTGCATGATAGAATATATAGATAATGGACAATAGGCAAAAGAATCATATAATATATCTTTTCATCTTTTTTTTCTCCCTCCTCTATCTACTCATATTTCAAAACTATGGCTTAAACCTCTGGGATGAGGGAAATCTTTTAAATGGCTCTTTGCGGACATTGAAAGGTGAGTCGGTTTATGCGGATTTCAATGGATACCCGCCAGGACGCTACATACTCGGTGCTGCTTTATTTAAAATATTCGGAGTAGATATCTCCGTTATTAGAACTGCCGTAACAGTTATGACATCCGCAGCAGTAGTAATGCTTTATTCCATTTCTTTGAAGATAATCCCCCCTCACCCCCCTTTAGGAAAGGGGGGACTAAGGGGGGGATTTGCAATTATTCCCCCTATTCTGTTTCTTGTATCCCCTGCTGTTTACTATAACAGGTTCTATCCGATATTTACGATATTTGGGATATATATGGTCTTTTGGTATCTTGACTTACAACATGTCAAGACAGGTCTAGAAAAAGAAACCTCAACCTCCCCTTCCTCCCCTCCTTACAAAGGAGGGGGAAGAGGGGTGGTTCTTGCCCTCTCTGCCTTTTTTGCCATGCTTTTCAAGTTGGAGATAGGTATAGGTATTGCGCTCATATCAATAATCATACTCCTCTGGAGACGACTCCCGGCCATCCTTTACTTCTCACTTACCTTGAGTCTATCTATGATATTGGTAATCCTCTATTATAAAAGCAGTATTGATATATACCGTCTTATATACGATACCTATTTTCAGGTATTCAAGATTTCTGAGTTATGGGGAAATCCCTTTCCAAATCTATTTTCAACTGAACTATGGAAAAGATTTGATACCTATGAAATTTTTTTAGTCCTCCTCTTTTATCTACCTCCACTTATTTACCTTATAACCCTATTTATTCTGATACAGAGGCGACTCACGCCTTGGTACAAACAGGTCTTAAGACCTGTTGCTGCTGACTCCCGGTTCCCGGCTCTCCTTGCTATCCCTCTTTTCTTTGGTATCTATACATATAATCTTGTCATTTGGAGGACAGGATTTGATAATCTTATCAGATGCCTTCCATCTGCATGGATATTGGGTGCTTATCTATTATATTTACTTCGCATACGATTGTTTAAGTGGACAGGTGAAAAGATATTATCTTATGCGGTTGTACTGTGTTTACCACTATGGTTTTTATATATGATGCTCTTTTATGGTGATTTTTATACAGGCTCTATTGGAGAGATGAGAAAACCTCATATTCCTCTTTCAATGGAAAGGGCTAACAATATCTATACTGACCCTATTGAAGCATCATGGATAAAAGAAATAACCGGGTATATCAAAAATAATACATCGTCTGAAAATACGATTTTTGTAGTCCCTCTTAATCCACTTTGGTATTTTTTAACAGATAGAAAGAACCCTACATACTATGAATGGATACTGCCGGGAGAATTAAAAACCAAAACAGAACAGGTGAAGGTTATAGAACAATTGAAAAAGACGGTACCGTCATTTATAATATATGCAGATATAGCCATAGACAACAGGGAAGAAAGACGATTTTCAAACTATGCCCCAATGATATTTGATTTTATAATAAATAATTATCATATTGAAAAAACAGTCGGTTTTTTCCAGATATGGAGGTATGGGAAATGATAAGACAGAATACAGAAGCATGCCCTGAGCGAAGTCTAAGGGACAGAAGACAGAAGACAGAATTATGGAGTCAGAATAATTTTATTCTTTTTTCTATTTTATTCCTTTGCATTTTCCTTTCTTGTAAAACAATTTTAACCTCCGCACTCCGAACTCCGCACTCCGAACTCATAAAAGAGGTATATCACAAAGAGGTGCAATATCTGAAAGCGAGAGTATCCAATGACTTAAATACCTTGTATTTCTTTCAGCACCCTGAATATAAGGTTATAATAGATATTGATAAATTTAAATCATCTGGAGGGGAGATACAGCTTGATTATTCATCTATTACAGAACAAAATCCAGTTCCTCATGTTTATATAATCCCTCACCAATTTCCTGCGAGTGTGAAGGATTTTAGGATAGAAAAATGTTTTATAGGGAAAGAGGGAAGATACGCTAAATTTAATGCAATTATTGTAATGAATCTATTTTTACCATTTGTAAGAGGTCCTGTGGAGAGGGAGGCGAGAAATATAGAGTATTGGGAGAAGGTTAATGGGGAATGGTTTGTTTTAAACAAGGTAAGACCCAACCCATCTCATATATCCGGTGCTGTTACCGCAACACCTATTAATCTCCCTGAAGAGAAGGCAGAGTATATAGAGGTAGATACCAGACTTGTAACGTCAGACCTTTAGATTTGAAAATAGCCAATATAAGTTCTTCTATTTTTTCTGCCACCAAAACCATATATCAGGAGCTTCTTGCCAGTAATTGCAGTCTTTACAAATGGGGATTTTATCGTATTCTCCGAGGAGATGGTATTTACGGTATCTATATAATTTTTCATTTTGCCATATTTCTGAGAGGGTCTGTTTGTTTACATTTCCAATAATCTCATCACAATTCCAATCAGCACAACAAAGAGACACCTCACCATTCCAGTTTATTGCAGGAGAAAACCAGAGGGCATGGCATGGATACCTCTTTTTTGTATTTTGCTCCTTTAGTGTAATATCCGATTTTGCGCCGCTTCCCCATGTGCGAAAATATAAAATTGAAATATCAACATCATATTTGCTCCATTTTTTAACAAACCCATCAATCTCATTTAAGGTTTCTTCCATTTTTATAATCTGTAATGTAATCAACGGCTTTTTTGTATATAGTTTCTTCTTAAGAGCCAGGAGATTCTCAACATTTTTTTCTACCCTATCAAGCATGCCACCTTTAACTTTTTTATATGTTTCTGGAATTACAGCGTCGATGCTAATGTTAAGTCGGTCAAGCCCTGTTTCAATAAATGACCTTGCAATCTCTTCAGTAAGTGCAATTCCATTTGTTGAGATATAGATAGATGACTTTTTGTTCTTATTTCTTATAATCCTCATCATATTACCTATGTCTTTATGGAGTAGAGGTTCTCCATCTTTATGTAATATGAAATTGCCGTGTTCATATTTTACACTTTCATCAATTATCTTTGTAAATAATCCCATATCCATAAATCCGATGCCTTTCCTGCTATTTTCTCGTGGACACATGCGGCAGGTAAGATTACAGGCATTGGTCGGTTCAATATTGAAGGTAGGTGGATAAGCATAATCAATCATTCTTTGAAGTATTACTTTATAAAGAAGCAGTAAAAAACCATTCCTTTGAATTGATTTTTTAACCTTTTTGCCAATGGATGTTGCCTTTGCTATTTTTAATAAAGGTTTAAACATTTTTTATTTATCGTTGAGGGGTCTCGCCTCAATTATTTTTTTTGAAACGATTTCTTCAAAAAGTTTTTCTGCCTTAATCGGCTGTCCCTTGCTGTTTAAATGATATATATCTGCATATAATTCTTCCCTCTGGGGGATTAAATTATAGAGGTCAATAAAGGGGATATTTTCTTTTTCTGTAATGCTCTTTAAAATATGGTGATTTTCAAGTAATGCTTCTATAGCCTTAGCCTTGTTATGGGAGATGTTGAGGATAGGTGTTGTTAACAGGACAACTTTAATACCAAATTGCCTCGTAATGCCGATGAGAGATAGTATGTTCCTCTCAAATGGGTATGGTGAATGAGCTTCCATATTTCCTTGTGTCATCTCATTTACATAGGGATATTGAGATTGTATCCATTTTGATATTTTGGGGTCATTGGTTACATCCACTAATCCGTGCCAGTAGTTTGGCCACCATTTATTGGCAGGAGATGTGTATTTACGCAAGATGGTAGAGAGAAATGCTGATGATTCCCATATTTTGAGTGGTGGAATCTGCATTGGTTTGTAGTATTCTGCGTAGTCGCTGCGGGAATTGTCCGATATACGCACTGCTGCATCATTTAAACCATCCATTAAGAAAATTATATCAGGTTCAAAATCCAACAGATAGGTAGCAAAATTGATGAGGGAATGGACTGAAGACCATGTAGGAACTCCTGCATTAATGACCTCAATAGATTTTTTCCCTTCAAAAAATTGGTTTAGCTTATCCTCCAGTATTTCTGTAAATACTTTATCTCCTCCCCCTATACCGCTTTCGTATGTGGTGCTTCCACCCATAAAAATAATCCTAACTGAATTCGGATGTTTTTTTAGAGTTATATCTTTACCCCTGAAGCCAAAATTATTGTGTCTTATCCCTCCCATAGATGTGCTGTTTGGGATTATCTCAAAAGACTTAAATGTTGTTTGTCTATAAATACCAATATTTTTTTTAAGTTCGATAAAGGGTTGCTTTGTAAGAAAAAGATAACTCCTCAGACCCATTTCTGGGGCGAGTATGATTAACAGAATGAGAATAGAAATCCAAAAATTTCCAAAATTAGTAAATTGTGAAATTGCAAAACTTGAGAATAGTATAATTACGGTGAGACTGAATATGCAGATAAAAAAATATTTAAAAGAAAATAATTTTAAAATAAGATTATTACCATTACCCTCGTGCAACCAGAGAAAACTCCACAAAAAATATAAAAAAAAGGTGAGGATATAGAGAAACACCTTCAATTTGAAACTTTTCACTTTCTATTATTTATTTTTTACACTATAATTACCCATAAATGCAATTGCCTATCCCTGCTTTTCAAAGATATTTGAGTTCTTCAATATAATGGGTAAATAGTATGTGGTGGTTCGTTATTTTTTTTAGGTTTTTCTTTTTTAAGAATTGATATAAGCCATTTTAAAAATCTTTTTAACATAACAGTTTAAATTTATCAGAATCCTATAACAAGTCAAGTATTTTATTGAGATGTGTTTTATTAAGATGAAATCACTACAGCCAACATCTGAAGCAATCTATATTAAACATATACTAATCCTGCTTGTTATAACTCTTCTCGTCTGGGGCAATACCCTCTCTAATGGCTTTGCCTATGACGATACCGTTACTATCGCAAACAATCAATTTATCAGAGAGTGGGGCAATATTCCCAAACTACTGTCAAAGGACTACTTCAATCTTTCAGGAGAACTGACCTACCGTCCCTTGGTTACTCTGACCTATTTTCTGGATTATTCATTGTGGGGAATGAAACCTTCCAAATATCATCTAACCAATCTTATTATTCATGCTTCAAATGTGATCTTTCTTTACCTTTTCATCATTTTACTATTGGGAAATGTCAAGATAGCCTTTCTATCTGCCCTTCTCTTTGATGTGCATCCTGTTCAGGCAGAGGCGGTTAATGCCATCTCCTTCAGGGAAGACCTTCTTACGGTATTCTTCCTTTTACCCTCTTTCATTCTATTTATAAGACTGTTTGTAGATTTCAAATCAGGCTATATACGGAGATTGTTCTATTCAGTAAGCCTATCTTTATATGCTTTAGCCCTGTTTTCAAAGGAAATGGCTATTACTTATCCTTTGTTTTTAATCGGTTATATCTACTCATTTCACAGTGAAAAGGTTAGGGAAAGGATAGGTTACTTCATTTCTCTCATCGGTGGCTATGTGATTGTCACCCTGATATATCTCCTGATATACCTTGGACCTTTAGGAAATAGCAATTCCAGAGAATTTCCATATACCATACCTGATCTTCCAATACGCTTATTGACACTCCCAATGGTAATTGTAAGATATTTTCTGCTCTTTATCTTCCCATACAATCTTAATGCAGATTATATTCCAGACTTCAATAGTTCTTTAATAGAGCCTTCTTTAATAATCTCGCTCATAATAATCAGTGGTATTGGTGCAGCAGCAATTCTCCTATCACGAAAAGACAGGAGGGCAATATACGGCATGTTTTGGTTCTTTATCAGTTTGATGCCAGTTATGAATATAGTGCCGATAGCTTATGTTATTGCGGAAAGATACCTCTATCTTCCATTAATAGGCTTAAGCTTCTTCACTTCAATCTTCCTTATAACTACCTATAATGGAATGCCTGGCTACATTAAAATTGGAGGTTTATCTGCATTAGGGATTATCGTCATACTTCTCAGCATTCGGAGTGTTTATAGAAATATTGATTGGAAAGATGACATGATTCTCTGGTCAAAGACGATAATCACCTCTCCGAATAGTTTCATGGCACATAACAATCTTGGAATCGCTTATGCAAACCATGGCAATCTCAATGAAGCCATAAAGGAATACAAGACTGCTATAAGATTAAAACCAGATTACCTGAATGGCTATAACAATCTTGGAATCGCTTATGCAAGCCATGGCAATCTCAATGAAGCCGTAAAGGAATATAAGACTGCTATAAGATTGAAACCAGATGACCCATTGCCATATTACAATCTTGGGAATGCTTATGGAAAGCAGGGACGGTGGCAGGAGGCGATAGAGGCATATAAGACTTCTTTGAGCCTTAAGCCCGATTCAGCGGACACTCATTATAAGCTGGGACTTGTTTACTTTCTGCAGGAACACTATCAGGAAGCCTTTTTAGAGTGGAATACTGTTATATCCATTACACCAGACCATGTCTCCGCAAAAAATGGTCTTGAGATTCTTAAGAAAAAAACAGAACAAACTCCTTAAAAGGATTTGAGAGTGAATGAACACTAAAAAGATTATTCAATTTCATAAATCCTCTATTCTTCATGATGAGATAAAAGAGGTGGTTGATACTCTTAAATCAGGGTGGATAACTACCGGTCCTAAGACAAAGAGATTTGAGGAGGATTTTAGAAAATATATAGGGTGTAAATATGCAATAGGACTTAATTCCTGTACTGCCGGATTGCATCTCGCTCTTGCTGCCCTCAATATTGGTGAAGGTGATGAGGTGATTACTACTCCTATAACATTTCCAGCAACGGCAAATGTGATTATTCATCAAAAGGCAACCCCTGTATTTGTAGATGTAAAGATTGATACACTTAATATTGATGTTAGTAAGATTGAAGAAAAAATAACCTCAAGGACAAAGGCAATAATGCCTGTCCATTTTGCAGGGCATCCGTGTGATATGGGCAAAATAATGGATATTGCAATGAGGAATAAACTATCTGTGATTGAAGATGCAGCCCATGCAATTGAATCTGAGTATAATGGGAAAAAGGTTGGGAATATAGGCGATTTTACATCCTTTAGTTTTTATGCAACAAAGAATATAACTACAGGGGAGGGTGGTATGCTGACTACAAATAATGATGAATTAGCTGAAAAGGCGAGGATGCTCAGTCTTCACGGTATAAGTAAGGATGCATGGAAGAGGTATGGTAAAGAGGGATTTCAGCACTGGGAGTTATTTTATCCGGGGTTTAAATACAATATGTTTGATATTCAGGCAGCCATTGGCATACATCAGCTTAAGAAGATTGAGAGTTTTCTTAAGATACGGAAAAAGTATGTGGATATGTATAATGAGGCATTTGAAGATGTCCCGGAGATATTGCCTTTAAAAATAAAGGGGAGGATAAAACATGCCCATCATTTGTATGTGATAATTATTAAAACAGAAGAACTAAATGCCGACAGGGATGAGATTATGAGCGAAATTCAGAATAATGGGGTAGGTTTAGGTGTGCATTTCAGGACACTCCACCTCCAGCCATACTACCAAAATCCAAATCCGAAATCCAAAATCCGAAATCATAGATTATATAAGAGGGGGATGTTTCCTGTTGCTGAGTATGCATCAGACAGGGTCATATCCCTCCCACTTTATCCAAAGATGAGTGTTTTGGATGTGAAATATGTTATTAAGGTCGTGAAGGAAGTTATAGAAGGATTTAGAAAATAGTAAGTCGTTGAAATTCCCTACCTTGACATTAATATAATCAAATATTATATTGATATTGAAAATAAATCCTACAAACTAATCAGGAGGGAAAATGGGTAAAATAATAGGGATAGACCTTGGCACCACCAACTCTGTAGTTGCGATAATGGAGGGGAATGAGCCAAAGGTAATTATCAATGAAGAGGGTAGCAGACTTACTCCATCAGTAGTGGCTTTTACTAAGGATGGAGATATTTTAGTTGGTCAGGTCGCAAAGAGGCAGGCTATCACCAACCCTGAAAATACTATTTACTCTATAAAGAGATTTATGGGTAGAAGGTATGACGAGGTTACAGAGGAGTCAAAGAGGGTTCCTTATAAGATAGTAAAGGGTTCAGGTGGCGATGCGAGGGTTCTTGTAAGGGACAAAGAATATACACCTCAGGAGATTTCCGCCAAGATACTTCAGAAGCTGAAGACCTCTGCAGAGGCATATCTCGGCGAGAAGGTTACAGAGGCAGTAATCACAGTGCCGGCATATTTTAATGATGCACAGAGGCATGCAACAAAAGAGGCAGGGAGGATTGCAGGACTTGAGGTGAAGAGGATAATTAATGAGCCTACCGCATCGGCACTTGCATACGGCCTTGATAAAAAGAAGGATGAGACGATTGCAGTCTATGACTTTGGCGGAGGGACATTTGATATATCAGTCCTTGAGGTTGGTGACAATGTAGTAGAGGTTAAGGCTACGAATGGTGATACGCATCTTGGCGGTGATGACTTTGATAAAAGAATCATGGACTGGATGATAGCTGAGTTCAAGAAGGATCAGGGGATTGATTTGAGCAAGGATGTAATGGCACTCCAGAGGTTGAGGGAGACTGCAGAAAAGGCAAAGATAGAGCTTTCATCAACAATGGAGACAGAGATAAATCTTCCGTTTATTACTGCCGATGCATCCGGGCCAAAACATCTGAGTATGAAGCTTACAAGAGCGAAGTTTGAGCAGATGGTGGCAGATTTGATAGACAGGAGTGTTGGTCCATGTAAGAGGGCATTTGATGATGCAGGGCTTGACCCAAAGAAGATTCATGAGGGGGTGCTTGTAGGGGGCTCCACAAGGATTCCAAAGATTCAGGATTTGGTGAGGCAGTTCTTTGGCAAAGAGCCTCATAAGGGTGTAAACCCTGATGAGGTTGTTGCACTTGGTGCGGCAGTTCAGGCAGGAGTCCTTGCAGGAGAGGTAAAGGATATTCTTCTTCTTGATGTGACACCTCTTTCGCTCGGAATAGAGACACTCGGTGGTGTCATGACCCGTCTTATTGAGAGAAACACTACTATACCGACTAAAAAAAGTGAGATATTCTCAACTGCCGCAGACAATCAGACGAGTGTTGAAATCCATGTTCTTCAGGGGGAGAGGGAGATGTCAAGGGATAACAGGACACTCGGAAAATTCCATCTTGTCGGACTCCCTCCTGCTCCGAGGGGTATGCCTCAGATAGAGGTTACATTTGATATAGATGCAAATGGCATTGCAAATGTATCTGCAAAAGACTTAGGCACGGGCAAGCAGCAGCAGATTACTATTACAGGCTCAAGCACACTTACAGAGGATGAGATAAAGAAGATGGTGAGGGATGCAGAGTCTCACGCAGAGGAGGATAAGAGGAAAAAGCAGGAGATAGAGGCAAGGAATCAGCTTGACTCTCTAATATACACCACTGAAAAGACTGTTAATGAGAATAGAGATAAGCTGCCGGAGTCTGATAAAAAGGCTGTTGAAGATGCTGTAGCAGAAGCCAAAAAAGTTCTTGACAGCGGCGATGTAGATAAGCTTAAGGACGCTATTGACAGGCTTACAAAGGCATCTCATAAGATAGCGGAGGCGATGTATAAGCAGGCAGGGGGTGGAAAGGGAGGCGCTGGTCCAACTGCTGAGAAGCCAAAGGGCGAAGAGAATGTAGTTGATACAGAGTTTGAAGAAGTGAAGAAATAATTATTGGACACAGATAAACGCAGATTTTTAGGATTGAAACATTTTAAAACTAATTTATTAAATCTGTGTATATCTGCGAAAATCTGCGTCCCATTTGAGAGGGAGGTGTATATTATGGCACTTGTAAGATGGGAGCCGTTTAAGGATTTGCTTTCAATCCATGACAGGATGAATAAACTTTTTGAGGATACATTTTTCCGCGATAGGGGAACGGAAGAGGGTTTAGTTAAAGGTGTCTGGGCACCTGCGGTAGATATCTATGAAACCCAGAATGATATTGTGCTTAAAGCCGAGCTGCCGGGGCTTGAGCAGAAAGATATAACTGTAGAGGTGAAGGATAATACCCTCACTTTGAAGGGAGAGAGAAAATTCGAAAAGGATGTGAAGGAGGAGAACTATCACAGGATAGAACGTTCCTATGGGGCATTTCAGAGGGTATTCACACTTCCTGGTACAGTCCAGCAGGATAAGGTGAAGGCAAAATTTAAGGATGGTGTTCTGGAGATTGTCATGCCGAAGGAAGAGAAGGCAAAACCAAAGATGATAAAGGTTGATGTGGAATGACAAAAACAGGGATTAGGGATTGGGGTTTAGTAAAACTAATCCTTAATCCCTTTTTAGTTTAAAGTGATGATTAAAAAAATAATCATAGGTATCGGTATAGTCGTGTTTCTTATTGGTTTTGCCCTACAGGTAAAATATATCCCGCAGGGTTATGCAAAGTTTATTGAAGGGGAAGGCTATATAACCTTTATGGCAGGTATTATAATAATTATACTCGGTTTCGCATTTAATTTATTGTCAGGGGAGATTCAGGATGAAGGAAGAGATAGTAACAGTTGAAAAAGAGAAAATTAAAAAGGAAGAGGTTAAAGAGCCGAAAGAACCTCACTTTACTGTAAGAGACAAGAGATTCTGGGTAGATAAGGAAGAAGGTGGAGAGGCTCCTGCTGAAAAAAGACTCCCTACCTATGTGGAGCAGCTTAAAAATCAGGCAGAGGAGAGTGAAAGAAAATTAAAAGAGTATATTGCCGCATACAAGCAGAAGATGGCTGAGAATGATGATTTCAGGAAGAGGCTGGAGGCAAATTATCAAAAGAAGGCTGAAGTGGCAAATGGAGAGTTTATTTTGAATCTCCTGCCTGTTATAGATAATTTTAA
>JACRGN010000244.1 GCA_016234205.1 Nitrospinota bacterium
AGCCAGTGAAAAAAGCAATGAGCAATGAGCAATGAGTGATGAGGAAAAAGAAAAGATAAGAGAGATTGCTTCGGCTTCGCCTCGCAATGACAAGGAAATGTTTTTTAGGGGTGGTTAAACTGACTGAGCAAGGTTCGTGCCTTTTTGTTTATCATATTCAGCCCTCCATTAGAAGTGTAAGTGTCAGTGATTGGTGAATGACACTACTCTAATTGGTTTTTGGATGTGACCTCTTCCAGTCATTATAAATTGTAGGAAGAGTAAATATGGCTATGACAATAATGATACCAATAAGCAATACATAAAGGGGTAACATCTTATTCTCCTTTCAGCAGAAGGTAACTAATGAGAAAACATATAAATAGAACAGTTATACCTAAAATAGTTAGTCCCCAGCTAAACATCCCCTGAGAAACAAACTGTCCAAAAACAAGGGCACCTACAGCAATATTACCAGTATCGAGTATCTTTTCAGAATAAAGCTGACGATGATTATAGGACAATTTAAACATGGTAAAATCATAGTTCAAAACAAAAATATAGTCAACGAAAAAAGGGGCAAAATTAAGAATAATCTTTTGATTTTTTTTTGATTATGGTATTATCAGGCAAATTAAAGGAGGTGACTATATGTTTGAATTATTAAGAAAGGCTGTAGTTCTGGGATTGGGGGCAATAGATTTATCTGAAAAAAAGGTAAAGGAATTGGTAAATGATTTGGTGAAGAGGGGCGAGATTAAAAGAAGCGAAGGGTCTAAATTATTAGATGAGATACTGAAGAAGGCTGATAAATCGCGAGCGGAGATAGAGAAGAAGATACAAGATGGGATAAGAACCGCTCTTCAAAAAGTGGATATTGTTCAAAAGAAAGACCTTGATGCAAAAATTAAAAATCTGGAAAAAAAACTTGAGCAGTTAAAGAAAAAGGTTGAGAAAGAATAAAGAAATATTTAGCCACTGACAAACACAGACTTAATAATTAGAAGATAAGAAGTTTAGAGTTAAAAGGTTAAGAATTCTCATCTTTCCATCTTCTTATTTTCTCGCCTTCTTTTCTTGATAAAGTCCGTGAAAGTCTGTGGCTGAAGATAAATCATGCCATTTCCCAAGGTAAAAAAAACCTACCAAAATATCCAGCGTCTAAGGAATGTAACCAATGTTTTAATCAAACATGGTTTTGGGTCTTTAGTTGACCAGCTGAATCTCCAGCATTACCTGTCCCTCGGCAAAAGAATTATAACATTTAAGAAATATGAATCGGAAAAAGAGGTTCATACTATCCCTGAGAGGCTGCGCCTCGCATTTGAAGAACTGGGTCCTACATTTATCAAACTGGGGCAAATCTTATCCTCAAGGCCTGATTTAATCCCGCAGGATTTTGCTGAAGAATTTAAGAAGCTTCAGGATAAAGTCCCCCCCTTTTCTGCATCGGAATCAAAAAAGCATATAGAAGAAGAGCTAAATGTTAAAACAGAAGAGATATTCTCTTTCTTTGAAGAGACTCCAACAGCAGCAGCATCAATTGCACAGGTTCATAATGCAACCCTCATTACAGGAGAGAGGGTAATTGTAAAGGTTCAGCGTCCGGGCTTAAGGCAGATGCTGGAATCTGATATAAGCATACTCTTCTATCTGGCAAATCTCATTGAGAGATACCTTCCCCACGGCAAGCTTTACAACCCTATGGGGATAGTTGAGGAGTTTTCAAGGACTATCAGGAGAGAGCTAAATTTTAATCTTGAGGGGAGCAATGCAGTAAAGTTTAAAAATAATTTTGAGGGGGATGATACTGTTTATATACCAAAGATTTACTGGGATTACACAACAAAGGATATTTTAACCATGGAGAGGATAGAGGGGATTCCAATCCATGAGATAAAAAAATTAGAAGATGCCGGGTATGACAAAAAGCTCATAGCAAAGAATGGTGCCAACGCATTTTTAAGACAGATACTTGAATTCGGCATATTCCATGCCGACCCCCATCCGGGGAATTTTCTGATAATGGAAAACAATAAAATAGGGATTGTAGATTTCGGTATAGTGGGGAAGATTGATGATGATATCATGGAGAGTCTCGCAAATACATTTTTATCCCTGATTGAACTTGATTACGACAAACTTATTCATGAATATATCAGACTTGGGCTTCTAACTGAGGATGTGGACACAAAGGCATTCAAGAATGACCTGCAGGATTTGATAGACCCTTATTACGGCAAGGCACTGAGGCAGATACAGGCAGGGAAAATCTTGAGTGATATATTTCAGTTAGCCCTGAATTACAAGGCAAGGGTGCCCAATGAACTCATACTCTTAGGCAAGACCCTTATCACTATTGAGGGGCTTGCAAGGGCACTCGACCCTGATATTCTGATTCTTGAAGAGGCAAAACCCTTTGCTATGGAATTGATAAGAAAGAGGATGAGTCCAGCATACCAGATTACAAAGGCATACAGAACCATAAGTGATTTAAGCGATATTGTAAAAGACATACCGGGACAGTTAAGCTATATTTTGAAAAAGGTCATGAAGGACAAACTGAAAATTGAGTTTGTCCATAGCGGACTTGACAGGCTCATAATGGATATGGACAAATCAAGCAACCGCCTCTCCTTCTCCCTCATCATATCCGCCATCGTAATCGGCTCATCTGTTGTAATGCTCTCAGGGAAGGAACCCCTCCTATTTGGTTTCCCCATGCTCGGTGTAATAGGCTATATCGTGGCAGGATTATTGGGACTATGGCTTGCAATATCAATCTTAAGGTCAGGGAGATTGTAAAAATACATTGGACGCAGATAAACGCAGAAACCACAGGATTAAAAAGAAAAATAAATAGAACACTGATTTCACAGATGAAACGGATTAACACAGAAAAAAATAATTTTTAATAAATTACGAATAAAAAATCTGCGTATATCTGTTTAATCTGCGTAATCTGCGTTCTAAGGTATTTGGATTTAGCTGAATGCCTTTATTCCAAGGGTGTGATGACCTATAATTAATTTCTGTATCTCCGATGTCCCCTCATAAATTGTAGCAACCTTTGCATCCCTTAAATACCTCTCCACAGGATACTCGTTGGAATATCCATAGGCACCGAATATCTGAATCGCCTCTGTAGCAGCCCTTACCGCCGCCTCACTTGCAAAGTATTTTGCAATTGATGTCTCAAGTGTATTTTTTATTCCTTTATTCTTTAAATCTCCCGCCCTATATACGAGTAGTCTTGAGGCATCACAATCCACAACCATCCTCGCTATCTTTTCCTGTATCAACTGAAAACTACCTATAGGCTTTCCAAACTGATGCCTCTCCTTTGCATATTTTACACAGGCATCTATACATCCCTGAATAATCCCGACACAACCAGAGGCAACACCATATCTTCCATTATCAAGGGCAGACATAGCAACCTCAAAGCCTTCCCCTACTTTACCCAGAAGGGCATCCTTTGGAATCTCGCAATCCTCAAAGATAAGCTCTGCCGTATTAGATGCCCTTAAGCCAAGTTTCCCCTTTATCTCCTTTGTAGTAAAACCCGGTGCCCCCTTTTCTATAATAAATGCTGCAATTCCCTTATGCCCTTTTCTTTTATCTGTCTGTGCAAAAACAACAGCAATATCCGCTATACCTCCACTACTTATCCATGTCTTTGTCCCATTAAGCACCCATCTCTTGTCAGTAAGATTTGCGGTCATTGACAGATTAGAAGCATCACTCCCCGCCCCTGGCTCTGTCAGGGCGAAACAGCCGATTATCTCACCCCTGCATAAACGCGGGAGATATTTCTTTTTCTGTTCCTCTGTCCCCCAATTAAGGATTGTAAGTTCTACTAAAGAAACCTGAACAGAGAGTGTTGTCCTTATTGAGGAATCTGCCTTCCCAATCTCTTCAAAAATAATTGCATCACTTATAAAGTCCAGCCCTGCACCTCCATATTTCTCCGGGATAGGGGCACCAAGAAAACCAAGAGATGCCATCTTTTTTATTATCTCAAGAGGGAAATGTTCGTTTATATCATTCTCCCTCGCAAAAGGCACAATCTCCTCCTCTGCGAACTTTCTCACCGTATCTTTTATCAGCTTCTGGTCTTCTGTAAGTTCAAAGTCCATATTTCCTCCTGATAGAAATTTATTTTTGTAAATTATAAAATCTTTAGCCACGAATGAACACAAATTAACACTAATTTTTTAAAAAATCTTTTCTTTTAATTCGTAAATATTCGTGTAGATTCGTGGCTAAGATCAGGTTTTGTTTGAGTATTCGTAAAATCCCTTTCCTGTCTTCTTTCCAAGGTGCCCTTCATCCACATATCTTTTTAGCAACGGGCAGGGCTTATGTTTCAGGTCTTTCGTCTCCTTATATATACTCTCCATAATTGAAAGAACTGTATCAAGACCAATCAAATCCGATAGGGCAAGTGGACCCATCGGCAGATTTGCACCAAGTGTCATTGCCTTATCAATATCCTCAGCAGTTGCAACCCCCTCCATCAGTGCAAAGACAGCCTCGTTTATCATTGGCATCAATACTCTATTCACAATAAAGCCGGGAGAGTCTTTTGATTCCACAGGTATCTTGCCAATCTTTTCTGCAAGATTTTTTACTATTAAAAAAGTTTCATCCGATGTATTAATCCCCCTTACTACTTCCACAAGCTCCATTACAGGTGCAGGGTTCATAAAGTGCATCCCAATGACCCTATCCTGCCTTTTTGTTACAGAGGCGATTCGTGTGATAGGTATGGATGATGTGTTTGTGGACAGTATAATATGCTCTGGACAAATTTCATCAAGTCTTTTAAAAATATCAAGTTTTAATTCTATTATCTCTGGTACAGCCTCAATAATAAAATCTACCTTTGCCACATCCTCAAGTCTTGTTGTTGTGTGAATCCTTGAATTTATCTCCTCTTTTTCTTCAGGTGTTATTTTTCCATTTTCAAGTGCCTTTGTAAGTCCCTTTTTTATATTGTCTATACCTCTCCTGATAAACTCATCCTTAATATCCATCAGGATTACCTCAAATCCGGATGCTGCCATCACCTGTGCAATCCCCGCTCCCATCCTCCCCGCACCAATAATACCGATTGTTTTAATGTTCATATATAAACCTGAATTATGAATTAACCACAGATGAACACAGGTAAACACTGTTCAAACAAAACTTATTATAATTTTCTTTTACTTAAAAAGTTAAATATATCTTTCTTTTAATTCATTGAATAACCTGTGTTATTCTGTGTTTACCTGTGGTTTCATGCTTTTTTAAAAGTATAAATTTGAATTTTCAAGCAAAGTATATGGCAATTGTTCTGCATAATCAATACTTATTGCAGACTTAGACTTTTTGCAATTGACAGCAATTTTTCATGAGCCTATAATTGGCACAATAAAGATTCGTACATAATCCGAGAATAGGATAAAATGCAAAATAGTTCGCTTGCGAACAAGTGAGGGGCAATGTTAAATGAGCTACCACAAAGAGATACTTGACAAACTGAGAGACAGCAACAACTGGCCTAATTTTGAACGACCTTACTTCTCGCAAGAACTGAACGACCTCGCCGACGAATCATTTGAGAAAAAAACGGTTGAAGGATATTTAGCTGCATTGCTCATTTATCACCAGTTATGTGAAGAATTCACAAAGCTATTAATCAAAAAAACGACATTTTATATTCAGCTAAGTGTTTTTCCTCAAGAATTGAAAGAAAAAGATCTCAATGGGAAAATGTTTGGTGAACTAATAAGGGAATTAGGACATTTACCACTTGACTCGGACACAAAGAAATATATTGAAAAAAGCAAAGAGCTTAATGCCCTCAGAATAAAAATGGTTCACAAGTTGACACTTAAAACGTCAGTGGTTACCATTTCAAAACAATGTAAGAGAGTGCAAAAAATATTCAACCAGTTATTTGAATTATTTGATACAGTTTATGATAGATATCGGGTGACTTTTAACGATTATAAAAAAAATATAGAAGACTTAGAAGAACTAATTGAAGTGTAGGAAAAAGAGGGATAGGTCTTGAAATATAACTTTTGGAAAACTGCCCCCTCAGCAGATAACATGCTAAAATAATGAAAAAGACAAGGAGGTGACTTATATGCTTACAATCAAAGACACTGTAATATCTATGTTAAAAGATATGCCTGAAAATGCAACTTTGGAGGATATAATGGAATCCCTATATGTAAAACAGAAAATACTAAAGGGACAGAAGCAATTAGAAAGTGGTCAGTTCTATACCCATGAAGAGGCAAAGGAATTATTGAAAGAATGGCAAAAATAAAGTGGTCAAAAGATTCCCTTGATGATCTAAAAGGAATATGTAAATTTATTGCCGAAGACTCCCCCTATTACGCTAACATCTTTAAAGACAGAATTGTTGAGATGGTAGAGCATTTGGAATTATTTCCTGAGATAGGACGGCATGTTCCAGAATCTAATGACCCTAATGTTCGAGAGCTAATCTACAAAAACTACAGAATCGTATATCAGATTAAAGAAGGATATTTAGAAATTATTACAGTTATTCATGGTAGTAGACTGCTAAAGTTAACACGTTCAGAGAATTGAATATCAAGAATTAAAAAATTCCCTACCCGCTACGGCAGATAACAGAGTGCTTGATGTTACACCCAAAGGCTTCGCTCTTCTCAGACACTCAAACCGTTATGTGAAATGCGGTGTAGGAAAAAATAAAAAATGAATTGAAAGGATTGCTATGTTAGACCGGATTCTGAACGAAATGAGGGATAAAATTAGAGAGCGGAAATATGTAATGACGATTCACGGAGAAGAAGAAATGAACAACGATTGTCTCACCATTTACGATGTTGAATGTGGTATACTTACTGGAAAAATAGTAGAACGTCAGAAAGATAAGGTAACTACTGAATGGAAATACAGAATAATCGGACAAACAGTTGATGGCAATGAAGTTGAGGTTATTGCTAAATTCAGCCCAACGGGCAAATTGGTTATAATCACGGTGTATGTGCCATAGTTTATGAGAGGAGAAAAACATATGAGGTGTGATATTTGTGGAAAAAAAGGTGTACGAACACATAAGGTCGTCAGGACCTATGGCAAAGGAAAAGAAATACTGATTATAGAAAACATTCCTGTCGTAACCTGTCCTCATTGTGGAGAAAGCTATTTGGAGGCTGATACGCTTCATGAAATCGAGCGCATAAAGCTGCACAAAAAGAGTTTTGCTGTAAAGCGTGCAATCCCTGTGGCAGATTTTGTAACGGCATAAAAAAACGCCATCCTATACTTCACATAACAACAGCGTAATTGCTCATATTGAAAATCACCGTTGAACAGCGACTTTGCCCTTTATCACAGAATTAAAAAAAGGCGTCAAATCCTGCGGCAACCTTCGCAAAATGAGCAACATCGCCTACGTCTACCACTATTCCTCTACCCTTTCCACCAGTACTGCCACTGCCTCACCGCCGCCGATGCAAATAGCGGCAATCCCCCTTTTTGCCTTTTTTCTCTTCATTGCATAAAGCAGTGTCGTTAGAATCCTTGCACCACTTGCACCAATTGGATGTCCTATTGCTATTGCCCCACCGTGAATATTCAATCTGGTTTCATCAAGATTAAGTTCTTTTATCACTGCGAGTATTGAGGCTGAAAATGCCTCATTTATCTCAAAGAGGTCAATATCATTCAGCGTAAGCCCTGTCTTTTTTAAAACCTTTTTTATTGCACCCACTGGTGCAATACTGAACATCTCAGGCTCTACACCCTGTGATGCATGGGCAATAATCTTTGCCATTGGTTTAATTTTGAGTTCCTTTGCTTTATCGCCAGACATCAACAAAACTGCCGCAGCACCATCACTTATCTTGGAAGAATTACCTGCGGTAGTTCCGCCGCCTTCTGTGAAAACAGGGGGAAGGGTTTTAAGTTTTGAGAGGTCGTGTCTATTCGGCTCTTCATCCATAACGATATTATCTATAGGAATTATCTCTTCTGTGAAATAACCATTTTTCTGTGCCTCTATTGCCCTCTGATAGCTCTGCAATGCATACCTATCCTGCTCATCTCTATCAATATTATATTTACTGGCAACAATCTCCGCACAGGAACCCATGTGAATATTATTATATACATCCCAGAGTCCATCCTTTACCATGCTGTCAACAATGTTTCCATCACCCATCCTGTAGCCAAATCTTGCTTTATCAAGAAGGTAGGGGGCACGGCTCATGCTCTCCATCCCGCCTGCAACAATTATCTCTGCATCACCGAGGGCAATTGACTGAGATGCGAGCATCACAGCCTTAAGTCCAGAGCCGCAAACCTTATTTACAGTCAGACAATTTGTTGCATGGGGTAAACCTGCACCAATACTTGCCTGTCTTGCAGGTGCCTGACCAAGGCCGGCAGACAGGACATTGCCCATGATAACCTCATCAACATCTGTCGGCTCAATACCTGCCCTTTTAATTGCCTCAGTAATAACAACACTGCCAAGCATTGTAGCAGGTATGGTATTTAATGCTCCGTTGAATGAGCCAACAGGTGTTCTGACTGCACTTGTTATAACAATCTCTTTCATAAAATTACAACCTCTATCCCCCTTTGTTAAGGGGGATTATCCGTATCTATAGCATACCCCGTATCCACCCTTTGGATTCACCCATTCTATAAATTCACAGGCAATTCTGCATGTCCCGCACTCAAGACACCCTTCATAAGAGATGATTATATTCTCTTTTTCATCAAGCTTATACACCTCTGCAGGACAGATATAAATGCAACTCTTATCCTTGCACACCTTACATTTTTCAGGATCAACTTTTAAATGACTCTCTGTATCAGTCTTAAACCTGACAAGAAAAAGTTTCTCTGATAATGTTTTTTGTTCAACTGGCTGTAATACACTCATAAAATTGCCTTCCTTGCCTTATACATATCCCACAAAAACTTACCTATAGAAACCTTGTCTTTAAAGCCCTTCCATGCCTGTCTGTGGAGCTCATCTTTTGACAAATCAGATATAGTGAAATAGCCCTCTGCGAATTTTAAAACTGCATCAGGATATTCTTTAAAAAGTTGAGGCATCTCAGATATCTTCTCCGGGACATCGCCATATCTCTCTAAATCCTTCATTACAAAACTATCCTTCAGACTTTTTATATAACCTTCTAAGCCTTTCTCTGAAAAATCCCCAGACTGCCTTGCCTCTAAAATTATCTCTGCTGCTGCCACCCCACTATACATTGCCATGTTTGTCCCTTCACGATAGAGGGATGGATTTACAAAACCTCCTGCATCCCCTACAATTAACAATCCATCTACTGTAAGTTTCGGAAGGTTTTTATAACCTAATTCAGGAATCATCTTTGCTGAGAGTTCCTCTGTCTTCCCACCTCTTAAGAGTTTTTTTATAACAGAATGGGATTTGAATAACTCAAGAAGGTCATTTGGTTTCATGTTATTTTCCTTTATAACACTTATTGGACAGCCAACACCAACTGATAGGGAATCTTTATTTGTATAGATAAATCCTGAACCAATCATACCCTTTACAGCACCACCAAAAAACTCAAGTGCCATACCTTCATCGTTATTTAAACTGAATCTGTCCTCTATAACCTCTCTCGGCAGGCTTATAACCTCCTTTGAAGCGGTTATCATCTGGTGGGGAAGCGGCTTTTCTTTTAAACCTGCTTTTTCTGTCAGGAGTGAATTTGCACCCTCAGCACACACAATAACATCAGCATATACATCCCCTCCCTCCCTCCTCGCCTTTATACCGCTAACCTTTCCATTATCATAGATAAAATCATCTACAACAGTTTCAGTAAAAATAACAGCCCCTGCATCCTCTGCCTTCTGTGCAAACCATCTGTCAAACTTAGACCTTAAAACTGTAAAACTGTTATTAAAAGGAGGGTGATTAAAATCATCAAAATCAAACTCCACTGCCATCTCAGAATTTTGAGAGAGTAAAGAGTATCGCCTCTTTGTAATATGCCTTTCTACAGGTGCATCTTCCCAGAAATTTGGAATGAGCTTATTTAAAATAGTTGAATACAATACACCGCCGAAGAGATTCTTTGAGCCGGGATATTCCCCTCTTTCAAAGACAGCAACAGTAAGCCCTTTTCTAACAAGGGTAAGTGCAGCAGCTACTCCGGCTGGACCAGCACCAATAATAATACAGTCAAACTTATCCATAAATTTTGCCACTGACTTTCACTGACTAAAATACTCACTGTCTCATTGTTTTTTAACAATGGCGCAATAAAATACTTTAAAGTCTGTGTCTGTCTGTGGCTAATTATTTTTATCCTTCTTTATCTCCCCTATCATCACAGGGACAACTTTGAAAAGGTCGTCCACAATTCCATAATCAGCTATTTTAAATATTGGGGCGTTGAGGTCCTTGTTTATCGCAACAATACACTTTGAGGTTGACATTCCTGCGAGGTGCTGAGGTGCACCGGATATTCCACAGGCTATATATAGCATAGGTGAAACTACCCGTCCAGTCTGTCCTATCTGAAAAGTATGGGGCAGCCATCCTGCATCCACAACAGCTCTTGATGCACCAACCGCACCACCAAGGGCATCTGCCAAATCCTCAAGCAATTTAAAGTTCTCCGCTCCCTTCATCCCCCTTCCACCCGAGACAATTACATCAGCCTCTGATAAATCAGGTCTCTTTCCAGTCTCTTTGATAATCTCCTGAATAACAGTCATTATATCCTGCTGTCCTAAGGCAGGCTTTACATGCAATATTTCTCCTTTAACAGCCCCCTCAGTTCCCCTTAACAAAAGGGGATTAAGGGGAATTTTATACTCAAAACATCTTGGCCTTACAGTAACTATCCACAACTCTGATTCTTCAAATTTAACAGTAGCAATAAGCCTTCCACCATATACAGACCTTTTAAAAATAATATTGTCTGTTAGCTCAAATCCTATACAGTCAGTTATAAGTCCGTAATTTAATCTGCCTGACAGCCTTGGTATGTAGTCCTTTCCTCTGATTGTAGCTGATGCGATTATAATGGCAGGCTTTTTATCTTTTATAAGCTGATGAAGACACTTAACATAAGCATTTGAGTCGTATTTTGACAAAAGGGGATGCTCAATATAATATACAATTTCAACTTCTTTAGAGAGTTCTTCGGTAAATCTCTGGATACCATTTCCAAGAATAACTGCAGCAGGTTTAAGTTTAAGGTATCCTGATAGGAGTCCGGCGGCTGATATAGCCTCCCATGTGCTTTTCTTTATTCCACCATCATCATATTCAGCTATTACCCATATCTCTTTATTGCTCATGTATAGGAAAATTCTTTAGAACACGAATTGCACGAATATACTAATGTCACGAATAAAAAAGATAGAAATTTGTGTAATTCGTCCATTAGTGTCATTCGTGTTCAAGTCTTTGTTCAAATAAGACCAGCCTCCTTCAGATTTTTTGTGAGTTCTTTTGCAGTATCAGGTAATAATCCCTGAATGATTTTACCCTCCGTCCTCTTGGGTGGATAGGAGAGGTTTGTAATCTTTATCTTCGGTTTAAAATCAGAAGGATTAATATCTAAAGTATCCAGTTCAAGGGTTTCAATCTTCATTTTCTTCGCCTTCATAATTCCAGACAGGGATGCATATCTTGGGACATTCAATCCTTTCTGTGCTGTAAATACAGCGGGAAGATTGCATTTTACAACTTCAAGTCCTCCCTCAATTTCTCTATTGCAGGCAGCCTCTTTGTTTGAAGGAAAAACATCAAATTTTTTTATTGCGGAGATGCATGGAATATGAAGAAACTCAGCAATCGTTTGACCTGTCTGTGCATAGCCATAATCTACAGATTCCTTACCGCAGAGGATAATATCATAACCGATATTTTTAATAGCCTTAGCAAGTATCTTTGAGGTAACAAAACTATCTCTGCCTTTTACAGATTTATCATTTATTCTAATAGCCCTATCAGCACCGAGGGCAATACAACCTCTTAAGATATTTTCTGCCCTTTCATTACCAAAAGTTATGACAGTAATATCGCCGCCGTGCTTTTCTTTTAGTCTGAGCGACTCCTCCATCGCATATTCATCATAAGGATTTATAACCCAAGGGAGATTTTCAGTCTCTATCTCAGGACTATCAACTTTTATTTTTAGTACAACTGCAGTATCAGTCACCTCTTTTACACAGACAATAATTTTCATGCAAACAACTATTCAGCCACAGACTTTCACTGACTAAAATATTTTTCTCTTAATTAAGTCTGTGTAAGTCAGTGGCTAAAAACTTTACCTATCCTTAAACTTCGGCACTCTTTTTCCAATAAATGCAGAGACACCTTCCTTTTTATCCTCTGTCTCACATAATTTCCCAAAGAGTTTTGCCTCTTTATCAAGCCCTTTTTTAAGACTCGTATCCATTCCATTATTTATTGCATCAATACATGCCTTTACTGACAGCATCCCTTTGTTTCCAATATTCTCTGCCAATTTCTTTGCCTCTTCAATAAGCACATCTCCTTTAACAACTTTATTTACAAGACCAATTGATAAAGCCTCTGAGGCTATTATTCTTCCACCTGTAAGGATTGTCTCCATTGCCCTTGCTTTTCCTATAAGCCTCGGTAGCCGCTGTGTGCCTCCAAAACCCGGTATAAGACCAAGAGTTATCTCTGACTGGGTAAACCATGCATCTTCAGATGCAATCCTTAAATGACATGCCATTGCCAACTCATTACTCCCGCCTATGCATAGACCATTTATTGCTGCTATAACAGGTTTTCCGAGGGATTCTATAAGATTTAAAACAGCCTGACCTTCTTTTGCAAACCTCTCACCTATCCTCTTTGTCTTTATTGCTGAGAGTTCTTTTATATCCGCCCCTGCCCCAAAAAAACTCCCTTTCCCAGTAATGATAATTACCCTGACTCGTTTATCAGCCTTTAGCTTTTTAGTGATAGCTTTAAGTTCTAAAAGAAGGGGGTGAGAAAGGATATTTAAAGGCGGGTTATTTATGGTTAAAAGGGCTATGCCATCTTCAACTGAAGATTCTATTAGTCCACTCTTCATATATCTATATCCAGTTCTCTTATTAGTGTATGCAGATATGTTCTCTGTATTCCTAATATTTTGGCAGCCTTATTTTTATTACCATCGGCATACTTGATTGTCTCAAGAAGAAAATCTTTCTTAAATTTCTCTACAGCCTCTTTAAGCGGAACTCCAATGGCAGGGGTTTTAATCATCTTCTCCCTTATTATATCAAGGGGGAGATTTTCTACCTTTATCTCCTTACCATCACCCATTACCACTGCCCTCTCTATTGCATTTTCCAACTCTCTCACATTTCCATACCATGGGTGATTGATAAGCACATCCATCGCCTCTTTTGTTATTGCTGGAATAGGTTTATTGTTTTCAGAAGATTTTTTTTCAAGGAGATAATTCACAAGGAGTGGTATGTCCTCCCTCCTCTCCCTTAAAGGAGGAAGATTTATCCTTATTACATTGAGTCTATAAAAGAGGTCTTCGCGAAATTTACCTGACTCAATTTCTTTTTCCAACTCCCTGTTTGTTGCAGCAATTATCCTTACATCTACATTAATCGGGGTAGTCCCTCCTATCCTATAAAATTGCCCCTCTTGAAGAACCCGCAGGAGTTTTATCTGCATTGAATGTGTAGTCTCGCCAATCTCGTCTAAGAATAGCGTCCCCCCGTCAGCCCCTTCAAAGAGTCCAATTTTCTTCTGGTCGGCACCTGTAAATGAACCCTTTTCATGCCCAAACAACTCTCTCTCCAATAATGTCTCAGGTATTGCCCCACAATTTATTACGAGAAAAGGCTTCTCCCTTCTCGGACTTTGGTTATGAATCAGCCTTGCAATAAGCTCCTTTCCAGTACCGCTCTCGCCATATATAAGAGTCGTTGCCTTTGACTCTGCCACCTTCTTTGCATCCCTTACGACCTTTTTTATCTGTTCACTCTCTCCGATAATCTGATATTTCTGCTCCAACTCTTTTCTAAGATAGACATTCTCATCCTTTACATCCTTCATATTCTGTGCCTTTTCAATAGATGATGCGGCTAAATCTGCAAAGGCTGTAAGTATATCCATATCCTCATCCCTCAAAGGCATTCCATCTTCTCTATCAATTACCTCAACCACACCTATAACATCACCGTTTATTTTAAGAGGGGCACATGCAATTGAATGGGTATCAAAACCTATTGCCTCGCTTATCTTCCTGTTCCATCTTGGGTCTCTGCTTACATCCTTGACTAAAAGGGGTTTCCCCTTTTCTACAACCCAGCCTGCAATCCCTTCACCCCTATCAAGCTCAAATTTCTTCAGCTTATCTCTTTTTTCACCTGTTGCAGTATGGAAATAAAGCTTATTCGTTTTTTTATCTAATAAGAGAAGAGAGCTTGCCTTAGCCTCCATTACCTTTGTGGCAGTCTGGATGATTATGTAGAGGAGCTTGTCAATATCACCTACTGAATCAATCAGCGCCGATATTTCTTTTAAAAATTTAATCTTCGGGTCAATCTGTTTTTTCATTTTGATAATATTTAGCCACTAATTTACACGAATATGCACGAATTTTAAAAATAACTTTTATATTTTTTAGTGTAAATTCGTGTTCATTCGTGGCTCAAAATTCTTTACATCCCCTCTTTTGAAAGTTCTTCCATGAGCTTCCTTTGCCTATCTGTAATATGTTCGGGGACTTTTATTTTTATTTTCACATAGAGGTCTCCTCTGCCCCCGCCTTTTAGATGAGTTATCCCATATCCCTTTATCCTTATCTTAGTCCCCCCTTTTGTCCCTGCCGCCACTTTTGCCCTTCTCGTCTCACCTTCAAGTGTAGTAACCTCTACAGAGGTGCCAAGGACTGCCTCAGTAAATTTGATTTCCTTTTCTATAATAACATTATCCCCGTCTCTTTTAAAAACAGGATGCTCCTGAACAAGGACATTAAAATATAAATCCCCCGGAGGCAGCCCGCCAATACCCGCCGCACCCTTTCCTGATAGCCTCAGTTTCTTGCCCGTATCTATTCCTGCAGGTATCTTAACCATGACCTCTTCTATCTTTCCATCAGGTCTCTTCAATGATACCCTCTTCTCCCCTCCGAATGCCGCCTCATTAAAGGTAATATGCAAATCAGATGTAACATCTGCCCCTTTTTGTTGAGCAGCCCTTCCAAACATATCTTCATAACCAAAAGGGGCTTCACCTCCATATTTATTTTCAAAACCACCGTAACCAGCCCTGCCCTTTCCAAATATCTGGCTGAAAATATCACTTGAACCAAAACCAAAGTCTTTTAGTATATCCCCTATATCAAATCCCCTGAATATGTCCTCCTGAGAGAATCTCTGATGGAACTTGTCAGAGCCAAACATATCATACTGCTTCCTTTTATCCTTATCACTAAGGACTGCATAAGCCTCATTTATCTCCTTGAACTTCTCCTCTGCAGATTTATTATTCGGATTCCTGTCAGGGTGATATTTCATTGCAAGCTTCCTGTAAGCCTTCTTTATCTGCCCCTCCGCAGCATCCTTCTTTAAGCCGAGTATTTCGTAGTAATCTTTATAAGCCATAATTTAGTGTCAGTGTTTAGTGTTAGTGTGAGTGGTTTATTTTTAACTTACACACTTCACTTACACAGTTCACTTAAGTCCAACTGCATCCCGTCTCTGGCTGCAATAACTTTTACACCTGTTTCATGAGAAAGACTTTCTGCAACCTCCCACGGTTTTGCTTTTAAAATAGACATTCCAAAATGTGTAAGGATTGCTGTCTTCGGTTGGAGTTCCTTTATCAATATCTTTGTGTCCTCTATGGATAAATGGTCTATCTTTATATCATTTCTCGGTTTAAGCAAAACAGTATTA
>JACRGN010000234.1 GCA_016234205.1 Nitrospinota bacterium
AAATGCCTGCTTAGCCGAATTGCAGTCATTAATTATTGACTGGACATGGGTGACCCTCTGCTTTGCCTTTAACTTCATGATTAAGAGCTCACCTACCTCTTCCATAAGCCTGTCAAGCTTTTCAGAACTGACCCTGACAGTACTTTTTGCCTGAGTGACAGAAGTCTCCTCACCCGGCTTATGCCCTTTTTTAAGTTCAGGTGTTTTTGTTGAAATTTTAGCCGGGGTTGGATTAAATAAATTGATAGAATCAACAAGTTTTTTAAATGCCTTTTGGTCTATATCTTTAGGCAGAACTTCATCAGAATTCTGCCAATTGTATGGAGGATTCATCTCGCTGCCGATTTGATGGATAAATATTTTTATAAAATCCGCACCTGATAGGAGGGTGCTTATCAATGGAGCTGTTATAATTATATTCTTGTCCATAACCCCTGATAATATCTGCTCCATGGCGAGAGAGAGTGAGTCCATCTCATTATGCTTAATCATGCGGGCACTCCCCTTCAGGGCATGTATCTGGTTATAGGCAGCCTCTATCTCCTTCGGCAGGTTCAGGACGCTGTCCTTTTTATTTTGGGGAGATTTTTCAATCTTAATGAGGCTATTTACAAGGCTCTGATATGAATCGGTTGTCTCTTCCATGAAGAGGTTCATATCCACTGTAACATCTTCCTTCGGCAGGCTCAGGACGCTGTCCTTTTCCTCAACTGCCTTCTGCTTTTTTGTAGCAGGCTTTGAGATTAGCTCACCCTTTGATACCTGCTTTAGCTGTTCAATCAGTGACGAGACATCAACCTCATCTTCTCTGCCCCCCTGTGATATGATTTTTACAATTTCAGCAATGTTTTCCAGACTATTAAAGATTAGATTGGTGATTTCAGTTGAAAGGGTGATTTCACCCTTTTTAATCTTTCCGAGAATCGTCTCAAGGTTGTGGGAAATTTCCTCTATTGATTTAAAATCAATCATCCGGGCTGCACCTTTAAGGCTGTGTGCATCCCGGAGGATTTCCGATAGGAGTGCTGGATTATCAGGATTCTCCTCAAGTGTCAGTATTCCGCTGTTGAGCTTCTGGATATGCTCATCACATTCTATTTTAAAAATCTCAAACAGCTTTTCAAATTCCTCTTTACTAAAGGTCATAGAGTGATAAAACACAGTTCAAACCGTTCCAGCGGTTTAATCGGCTTAAACGGTTTGAACGGTTGAAACTGCTTGTTCGGCCCTCTTAAGACTTCGTCTATCAACCAGCTCTTGTAAATTCTGTGCAATCAAGTGCAGGTCTTTTATGGCATTGCTTGTTTCCTTCATGCCGTTATTGATATGAGTCATAGCCTCGGCTACCTGGTCATTTGCAAGGGATTCCTGCCTTGATGCAATGCTGATTTCATTGGCTGAATCTGCAGTTGTCTGGATTATAGTAATAGAATTATTAATGGTTAAACCCACCTCTAAAATATGGCTGACCCCGGCATCTACCTTTTTTGCCCCCTCTTCAGTTGCAAGGACTGTGGAATTGACAGAGGACTGTATCTCCTGAATAAGGGTGGAAATCTTCTCTGTAGCCTTCTTGCTCTGGTCTGCAAGGGATCTCACCTCAGATGCGACTACTGCAAAACCCTTTCCATGCTCCCCTGCCTTTGCAGCCTCTATTGAGGCATTTAATGCAAGCATATCGGTCTTATTAGCTATATCCTCTACAACATTTATAATCATCCCTATCTGATTTGTCTTTTCACTTAATGACAGAACCTCTTCAGCAATTGTCCCGACCTTATCTTTTATCAGATTCATTTCTGAGATACTTTTTTCCACTGCCTTCTGCCCTTCCTGTGCGATAGAGAGGGATTCTTTAGACTGCTGTGCAAGGAATTCTGATTTTGAGAATACCTGCTTTGATGATGCATTCAGCTCTTCTACGGTCGTAGTTACCTGGTTGACAGATGATGCCTGCTGTGAAGTAACCTGCTCCTGCTGGGTTACTGCTGATGTGATTTTAAAGATAACCTCTGTTATAGGTTTTATGACTATCTTTTGAATAAGATAACTCATAGTAATGCTGATTGCTATAATTATGATGACAGTACCTATAATCCCGTTAATAGCATCACTTTTTATATCACGCAAAAGTTCAGCCCTTGATGCCGAAATCTGGAGGACTCCCCGTACAGGGTTGTTTTCATATCCATGGCAGGTAAGACAGCGGTCATCCCTGACAATCGGTATTAAACTGGTATAAACAGGTTCTCCATCAATCGTTTCATTATAGGTAACTTCACCGACAGTCTGCACAGCCTTGTTGAACTTATCTGCATTTATGTTAATCGGCCTGTCCTGTGGTTTGGAGATTAGTTTCTGCGGAAATGCCTTTGAATTGAGATAGCTGTTGACCTTATCTATTGTAGAGTTGTCGGAAAACGCCTCAGCTTTATTGGTGCGGAGCAGACGGACCTGCTTAAAACTCCCGGAGTTCTGGATGTTTGTAAGCCAGTTCGAGACATTTTCTGCATTACCGGTAACCATTTCCTCCCTGATGACATTGGTGACTGTGGAGGTGAAGAGGTCTATCTTTGCCCGCTCGGCACTCTCCATATCTTTCATATCGTGTTTGATGTTTAAATAAGTTGTTATGCTGAAACCAATAATGAGTGTAAGTGTTACAGTCAAAACGAGCTGCCTTTGTAGTCTGCTAAAATTTAAAAAAGATAAAATTTTCATCCTGTTTCTCCTCCTATTAAATAATTGAATATTATTAGAAACCGATTATAACATAAGCCACAGAACAAAAACATAAAAGTGTGAATGTCAGTGTGAGTGTCAGTAAAAAATAATTCCTTTAACTGACACTGACACTATCACTGATTTTTGTCCTTACTGTTTATACATCTTCATTAACAATTAATCTCTCATCATTTAATAGCTCCTCTACATCAATAATCCAGAGGGATGCATTATTTATAGGAAACTCATGCTTGATAATCTTATTTCTTTCAAGGAAGATTGATGATACCGGCTGGATACTATCTTTGGAGAGTTCATATAAAGTGCCAAAACTATCAATCCAAATACCTGCCCTTATTCCGCCATTGCCGAATATAAGGATTTTATGCACCCCCTTCTCCATTCCCCCCTTAGAGAGGCGGGGCAGGTCATTATTTTTTTTCTCAGGCAATTCTTTTTGGATTTTCCCGGCTGAAGGATTAAGCAATGAGCTCAGATTTAGAACGGTTAAGATGCCCCCCCTCAAGTTTATCAGTCCTGATATTACTTGAGGTGTGCAGGGGATATGGGTGATTTTATCAACTTCATAGACCTCGTTGAGATACTTTATATCAATTCCATACAATTCATTTCCGATATTAAAAGAGATGATTTTTATTAAATCTTTGCCATCATCAGATTTCTTTTCAATCCGGCTAAGTTTGTCAGCCCTTTCCTTGAAAATCTTTTCCTTTTCACTGTCAGATATCTTTCCCAGTAGCTCTGACTTCTTCTGAATCTCCTTAGCCCTTTTCTTGATCTTTTCCCAGATATCTGTTTCTGCTTTTACAATAATTTCTTTTCTTTTATTTTTATGCATAGGAAATTATAAAAACATATATCCGCAGATTACGCAGATTAACGCAGATTAAAACAAAATATTTTTTAAAAAATCTGCGAAAATCTGCGTAATCTGCGGATTATTCAGTTTTTTGTTCCATTATACCTCAAGTTTTACAAATTCCTCTTTTTCTCTAAGACTAAGTATGTTATCCGGATTCAGAGAGATTATCAAATCCTTGCCAATCTGGGCAGTTGCAAATATGTATCTTATATCAATTCCGTTGATTATATCAGGAGGGGGGGTAAAGAGGTTGTCAGGTATATCCGTTATAGAGAGGGTATCATCAACAATAAAGCCCGCCACTTTATTGTGTGCATTGACGATGATAATATCATTGTTGAGTTCATAAGGGCTTGCACCAATCCCGAGCCTCTCTTTCAGGTCAATAACAGGAATTGCATTTCCCCTTAAATTGATGATTCCACGGATAAATGACGGAAGCCTTGCAATTGAGGTAATTGCAGGGAGGGGGATAACCTCTTCAACTACCGATATATTAATTGCGTAACGGACATCGTTTAAGAGGAATATGACAAAGTTCATGCAATAACTTCAGTCTAAAAGTCTAAGAGTCTAAGAGTCTAAGAGTTGTTTCACTTTTAGACTTTTAGACTTTTAGGCTCTTAGACTTCTTTTTCTTTTGTTCATGCAGTCCGGAACTTTAATTCAACAAGGTTTAAGAGTTCTCTAACCGTCAGGTGTTCAGCCTGGAAGACGATTTCATCAGACGGCTTTGACGATAATAGGTCACTTGCTATCTTAAAGCAGTCTTTTGCCTGTGAATGCAGATACATCAGGGTATAAATATTTCCAAGCGTAAAATAACCGAGTGTGAAATTTGTGTCAATATAGATTACCTTTTTCAGCTTCTCCACAGCCTCATTATATTCCTTCCTCTCAAGGTGAATCAGTGCGAGTGAATAATATGCCTCTTTGAAGAGGGGGTCTATCTCAATACAGCGGTTTCCCCATTTAACAGCCTCTTCAAAGTGCCCCCTGTTGGCTGACATATGGCAAAGCATCCAAGATGCTCTCACATTTTTCGGATTGGTGTCAAGGATTTTGAAGAACCTGTCAATAGCGAAGTCATAATTACTGTTGTTGTAATACTTTATAGCCTCATTAAATATGATTGTCTCCTCCTTTAAGTTATTCCTATGCTCAGATAAATTGAGATTATCAGATGTTTTCGGTATTGCCGAACTGCTCTTTTTGATAATATTCAGCAGATTGTCCGTTTCCTTGAAAGGCTCTATTTTTAAAGATTTTATTTGTGCTGGAACATTTTTTTTGTTTTTATTTCCATTAACTGATTTTTGATAGACAATACCGTTCGGAAATACCCGGCTTATAAATTTGCTGTAGTTATCAGCAGAGTATTCGGCATGGCCTACAACGAGGTATCCGCCATCCTTAAGGGAGTTATAGAAGTTTAAGGCAAGCCCCATCGTTGTTTCTTTTTTAAAATAGATGGTGACATTTCTGCAGATAATAATATCAAATTTCTCATCATCTCCGTTCCCATTTGAAGGCGAGTTATCTGAAATAAGGTTATGGTGGATAAACTGAACAAGTGACCTGTAATCTTCCTTTATTTTATATTTATCGCCCTTTTTATAAAAATATTTATTGACAATATCTATGTCAACACCCCTGAAAGACCATTGACTGTATTCCCCTTTCCTTGCAGTGCTGATTGCCGTCTCATCAATATCTGAAGCAATGATGTTAATCTTCCATGTTTCTATTTTTGGAATAAGTTCTTTCAGCATAATTGCCATAGAGTATGGCTCTTCGCCTGTTGAACAAGCCGCACTCCAGATAGAGATAGCTCTGGAATTGGATGACTCTCTTTTAATTAACTCGGGAAAGATATGATTCTTCAATATATCAAAGTCCATCTTTCCCCTGAAGAAGTAGGTCTCATTTGTTGTCAGGCAGGAAATCAATTTTTTAAAGTAACTGTCCTCGCTCTTTGAGGTGAGGTGTAGAATATATTCACTGAAGGAATTTGACATGGAATCAAGAAAATTTTCATATATGGGTTTTTCTAAGGTGAGGATTTTTGATTCAGGAAAGAATATGCCTGTCCTCTTCTGTATTAAATCCCTTATGATAAGCAGGTTTTCTTTATTGATAATATCTCTATTTTCTTTTACAATCATAACCATCTCGTAAAAAGTCAAGAACAAAGACTTGATTTTAGACAGGATATACAGGATAAAAAATATTCAAAAATTAATCCTGTTAATCCTGTCAAATTTTTATAATTTCCTTAAGTAAACAGGTTAATTTGTGAATTATCAGTATCATCAACTATATAATCAGCTGTTATCATCTCTTTGCTCTCAGAGTAATTCTCTTTAATACTTATACTTTCTACAATTGGAAATGTTAAGACAAAAGATGTCCCTTTCCCCTCATCCGAAATCACATCTATATGCCCGTTATATTTTGTGACAATCTTATAAACTACATATAGCCCTAAGCCGGTTCCTTTGCCCACAGGTTTTGTGGTGAAGAATGGAGTGTATATCTGTGTTAAGTTATTTTTTTTGATTCCTATTCCAGTATCTGTAACAACTGCCTTAATAGAATCGCCATTTTTATAGCAGCTCAATATTAACTTCCCCCCTTTTTCTTCCATTGCATGTATTGAATTTATTATAAGATTTATAAAAACTTGCTGCATCTCTCCGGCATTGGCACTCGTCCAGCACCCCTTTTTCAAGTCAGAGATAATAGTTATTGAAGAAAAATCAATAGTATGTTTTGCCATCTTGATAGAGTTTTCAAGTATGACTGCCATATCAATTGTTGATATGGATTCATTTTGTGTTTGTCGGGAATAGGTTAGTAATTCTTTTACGATAGCTGTGGTTTCAATTGTATAACGGACTATATCTTTTGCATAGGAATTCACCTTTATTAGATCATTTTCATCAAGAATAGCCTCTGCCATACCCAGGATACCTGCAAGCGGATTGTTTATCTCATGGGCAATTCCAGAGGCAAGTGTTCCAATGCCAGCCATCTTTTCAGATTGGATCAATTTAAATTGAAGCATCCTCTCCTCTGAAATGTCTTTAGATATTCCGACAGTCCCGACAATCTCTCCTGCATCGTTCTTTAGTTGTGAGATAGTTAGACTTACATGATGGACATTGCCATTTCTTGACAGTAAACATATCTCCCTGTTTCTGACTACACCAAATTTATTTACAAGTTCCATTATAGCTTTTCGCTCATCAGAATTTTGATAGAGGAGGGTGGCAGGTTTATTTATGATTGCATCTTTTTTATAGCCAAGCCTTTCCTCTGCCTCGGGATTAAATTCCACAATGTTGCCGTTAATATCTGTTGTTATAATTATATCCTTTGAATGTTCAACAATTTTTTCAAGATGGTTTTTTGTCTTATAAAGCTCCTGGTATGTCTTTTCAAGATTAAGATTTTTTTCGGATATTTCAATCAGTTTTGATTCCAGTTCCTGTTTATAGTTTTCTACCTCTAATTGTTTTTTATTCAGGCTTATGGACATCTCCCTGATTGAACGGGCAAGGTCTCCAATCTCATCGGTCCTCTTGAGTTCATAATCATTACCCTTTTGATAGTTGCCGTGTGAAATCTCTCTGGCAATTGACTTCATTTCAATCAGAGGTGCTGCCACCCGTCTTGATACCTGTGAAACTAAAAATAAAATAATGCCGATACCTGCAATTGTGAATATGATAATTATACTAAGGAGTCTGTAAATTGGTGCGTAAGCCTCATCAATGTCCATCTTGACTACCAATCCCCAATTGAGGTCGGGTATATGTCTATATGCGGCAAGGACATGTCTTTTCCTGTAGTCTATTCCTTCGGTAATACCATTCTTTCCTGCAATGGCCAGCGTTGATGGTGTTTCTTCCGGCAGTTTATATTTCAATGCACTCTCTTTTAAAAACTTAAGATTCAATAATGTTATATTATCCTTGTTGACCAGTATCTCTTCTCCTGTCTCGCCCATTCCTGATGTCTCTTCAACCAATGGCTCTAATATTTCATTTACCTTTATTTTTGCAACTACGACACCGGCAACAACACCATGTTCCGCCCCGCGGTAATCGTATATGACATCTGAAAATGTAATAATAGGCTGTTTAAATCTATCGGAATAATAGACATCCTTTATATAAACTTCCCCTTGTGAAATCGGTATCTTAAAGTAATCATTATTTGATTCATCTATATCAAGCCTGTCAGCATTAGTAGAGAGGACTACATGTCCTGTGGTATCTAAAATAAATATCTCAGAAAATACGCCAAATTGACTGATTGTCATATTCAAGAAAGAGGTGATGGTGCTGTATTCCTCACTCCCTGTATATTTAGCCGGTGGAAACCCTCTATGCTCATAATCTTTTTTAATCAATAGAAGTTTTGATAAATTTATTTCCATAAATCTATTATGGGCAATCATCTCTGTATCGTTAAACCTCTCTATGAACCAGTTCCTGATTTTTTTTTCCTTGCCATCAGCGATATTGCTCAATTGATTGAATATTTTTCCCCTCAGGATGGACTCCCCCTCTTTATAGATTGTGTAACCTAATATAATAAATGGCAGGATTGAAATAAGAAGGAAGATAATGATAAGTTTATTTCGGATGGTGAAAATGCGGTTTGTTTCTTCCTGTTTCATTTAAAAATACCTTCTTGCCACAGAGAACACAGAGTTCACAGAGGAAAAAATAAAAGACTAAAAATCTGTGTCCTATTTGATTTAATTTCTCTGCTTTTCTCTGTGCCCTCTGTGGCTAATTAAGTTTTTGTTATGTATCTGAGTTTTTATGAAAATGTCCCCTGTTATTGATTAAATGCTGAACAATTGTCGGGTCTAATTTTGTCCCTGATATATTTTTAATCTCAGTAATCGCATTCTCTGTGGAAAGGGATTTACGATATGGCCGGTTGCTTGTCAACGCATCAAATACATCAGCTACTGCAATAATCCGTGAGAGGAGGGGAATCTGGCCATCTTTCAATCCGTCCGGGTAACCTGTTCCGTCATAATTTTCATGGTGATGCTTTATAATCTTGCTTACATTTTTAAATGAGCTTATCTCAGAGATAATCTTTTCACCAATTAAAGAGTGTTCTTTTATCATATTAAACTCTTTTTCACTAAGGGCATCTATCTTGTTCAGGATAGAATCGGCAATTCCTATCTTGCCAAGGTCGTGCAGGAGAGCGGCGAATTCAAGGTCGGTCTTTTCCTCTTCTGAAATACTAAGTAATTCACCAATCTTAAGGCAGGTGAAACGCATCCTGTCACAATGCCCCCTTGTATATTTATCCTTCGCCTCAATTGCCTCGGCAAGCACCTTTACCATCTGGAAATTCATTTTCTGCAGTGTTTCATAAGCATTCTCAAGTTCAATCGTTTTATTATTAAGCTCATCTGTCCTCATCTCTACCTTCTTTTCTAAGAGGGTGCGATATTCCATATTCTCTCTTTCTAATTTTTTATTTTGAATCAGGAGGTCTCTGTTGTGCAGGGCGTTCTGGACAGTATTTAAGAGGTGTTCTTTTGTAATCGGCTTTATAAGGAAATCAAAGGCACCCATCTTCATGGCGTCAATGGTAATATTTAAGTCCATCAAGCCTGTAAGGATTAGGACAGGAATATCATCATAATTCTTTTTAACATATTCCAGTATCTGAAGCCCATTTACCTCCGGCATTCTAATGTCACTGATGACAAGCTCGTAATTGTTATTTTTAAGCTCATCAAATATCCCGGAGCCACCGGCTGACTGGATGACTGAATAGTTTCCCTTGGTTAAATGGATAGAGAGGGTCTTTCTTATAATCTCTTCATCGTCTATAACGAGGATTGGTCTTTTTTGCATATTAAAATTATAAGTGTCAGTGTCAGTGTCAGTTAAAGGAATTGTTTTTTTCTCACACTGACACTTACACTTACGCTTTAAGTTTTTGTGCTATATACAACACTACTTGTATCAAAAGACACAAGAACTAATAATAGATATAACAAATAAGGTTATTTTTCGGTATTGTTTTTTGAATAGATGTTAATTATAATAACCTATCATATTTAATGTATCCAATTATCATGCCAAAGTAAAGAAATTGCAATGAATTTTTTAAATAGGCTTCAAGTAAAAATAATATTACCTATCATTCTCTCTATCGTCATAATTTTCTCCATAATGATATATATTGTGGATAGGATGGAGAGGGGACTGTTTCATGAGGACTGGCTTGTCAAGACTAAGATATATACAAATTCTATTTCTGCAATGATAGAAAAAGAAATGGAAGGGAAAAGACCTTTTATTGCCCGGGACCTAATCCATAAGTTGAAAAAAATTCCTGGTATGAAAAATTTACAGGTTATCAGAACAAATGGAAAAGAGGCATTTGAGGATTTTGAAACATTTTATAAGGTAAAGGAGATTTATCTGTTTTCCCCTGAGGTTATAGGGGAGTATTTGAATTTAAAAGAGGGAAAAGCAAATGTAGTCAGTGATGAGAGGGTAGAAGCTGTTATGAAGGAGGGGAAGGAGAAAGAGTATTATGGTTATGACGAAAACGGAAAGGTGTTCTATGATTATTATCTGCCAATTTTAAATAAATCTGAATGTCATAAATGCCATGGTGACAAAGAAAAGATTCGTGGTATTTTAAAAATCTCTCTATCCGATGAAAAATTTGCCGAGCATCTGAACAACCACCTCTCTATCATGTTATGGATATCTGCAGCTACTGTAATCATTCTGATAATTGTGATTAGCTGGATTGTTTATAAACTGGTTTCCAAGCCGCTGAATACTGTTATTAAGACAATAAAGGAGATTGAGCATGGCGATAAAAATCAGAGGATTGGTTTGGAATCAAATGATGAGATTGGATATATGGCAACGCATTTTAATATAATGCTTGACAGACTGAAACAGGAGGGACACCTCGCATCTCTCGGCAAAATCTCGGCTGTTTTGGCACATGAGATAAAAAATCCGATTGCCGGAATCAGCGGTGCAGTGCAGTTGATTGATGAGGGGCTCCCTGCATCTGACCCGAAGAGGGAGATTATAAATAAGATAATCAAGGAGGTTCAGAGGTTAGATTCAATGCTCAAAGACCTTCTCAAGTTCTCAAAGCCTATTACTGTAAATCCAAAAGTGCATGATTTGAATAAAGTGATAACAGATACAATTCATCTGCTGGAATTTAAATGCAGAAAGGGTAAAATATCCATTGACACAAATCTTGACAGCAATATTCCCAATATCTTTATTGACAGGGAGAAGATTCAACAGGTGTTACTTAATATCTGCATCAATGCTATTGAGTCAATGAAGGAAGATGGAAAACTTACAATTGCTACATCAATGGATAAACCGAGTGGCAGCGAATACATCCAGATAGATATTTCTGATACCGGATGCGGCATATCTCCTGATGTCATGAAAAATATCTTTACCCCTTTTTTCACAACCAAGAAAGAGGGTAGCGGGCTGGGACTGCCGATTAGCTTGAGAATAGTTGAAAAACATATGGGGACGATAAAAACAGAAAGTGTTGTTGACAAGGGGAGTAAGTTTTTAATAATATTACCTATTGATAATTCATTAAATATTCTTAAAGGAGATGCCGAATATAATGACAGCGAGGTATTATTATGAAAAAGGCAAGGGTATTGGTAGTTGATGATGAAAATATTATTGCATGGACACTTCAGGAAAAACTGATCAAAGAGGGTTTTGAGGTCAGGACGGTGGAGAATGGGGAATCCGCAATTAATTCCATCAAGGAAGATATGCCTGATTTAGCCTTTGTAGATGTCTTCTTGCCTGATATAGGTGGAATTCAGGTATTGAAGGAGATTATCAGTTTGAATGAGGAAATCCCTGTAATCATGGTTACAGGCTCAGGTTCAGTTGATACAGCAGTTACTGCCATGAAGCTCGGGGCTTATGATTATATCAATAAGCCTTTTAACCTTGCCGAGGTTGCCATTATTGCAAAAAAGGCAATTGAGTCTAAGAGGGTAAGCCGGGAGGTTTCATGGAGATTAGAAAAAGAGAAGAAGACACACAGTATTGGCAATATAATCGGTGAGAGTAAAGAGATAAAAGGTGTCCTTGATATGATTCAGAAGATAGTCCAGAGTGATGCTACTACTGTCCTGATAGAAGGGGAGAGCGGGACAGGGAAGGACCTTGTGGGAAGGGCTATACATTATACGAGCAGAAGGTCAGCAAGGCCTTTCATGGATATAAATTGTACTGCGCTGCCGGATACCCTTGTCGAGAGCGAACTTTTTGGATACGAAAAAGGGGCATTTACAGACGCCAAAGCAAAAAAAGTTGGTCTCTTTGAGCTTGCAGACGGGGGGAGTGTCCTCCTTGATGAGATAGGTGATATGCCCATAGCTACACAGACAAAACTTCTTAAATTTATTGAGAATAAACGTTTCAAAAGGGTTGGAGGGGCTTCAGATATTGAAGTGGATGTGAGGATTATAGCGGCAACTAACAAGAACCTTAAAGAGGAGATTAAGAGTGGAAAGTTCAGGGAGGATTTGTATTATCGCTTAAAGGTGATACCAATTTTTATACCGCCTCTCAGGGTAAGGACGGGCGATATACTTATTCTTGCCAATTATTTTATAAATAAATTCAATCAGGAGTTTAGGAAAGATGTAAAAGGACTGTCATCAAAGGCTGAAAAGGCTATTTTATCATATCAATGGCCTGGAAATGTCAGAGAATTAAAAAATGTTATTGAGAGGGCGATTATCCTTGAGAGTAAAGATAAGATATTAATTGAGCATCTCCCGATTGAAGTTGTAGAGGGTGCTCCTTTTAAAGAGGAGGAACGGCAGCAGCAATCAAATTTTACCCTTCCAGAAAATGGAGTTCCCCTTGAAGAAGTAGAAAAAAATCTATTGATACAGGCATTAAAAAAGGCAAATGGAAACCAATCAAAGGCAGCAAAACTTCTAAGTTTGAGCAGATATGCACTGCGGTATAGATTGAAAAAGATTGGATATTTAAAAATAGATTCGACAGATTCAGAAATCACACAATCTGTTTAGTCTAATGGCATATTAATTGCTGTTTATATATCCGCTTATTTATTTTATAAAACATTAGGAGGTGAACTGCCTATGTAATTTGTTGAAATATCTGTTTTATTTTTAGGGTTACATAAAAATTTAAAAAGATAGAATGGGCAATATAACACTTAAAGAGTGCGAAAATACACAGAAAACTAAAAAAAAGGGGGGGGATGAAATGAAATTCAAATTTTTGATTGTTTTGTTTTTAGGTTTATTTACTCTTCTTTCTATGCCAGAATTTTCACGTGCAGAATATGGCGATATCATACTAAATAGAAAGGCTGAAAGTATGAGGAAGGCAGGGGTTAATGATGTCATGTTTCCCCACTGGTTTCATCGTATAAGATTCAAGTGTAAAGTATGTCATGAAGATATTTTTATTTTAAAGGCAGGCGCTAATGATATTAACATGAGTCTGATCATGAATGGAGAGAAATGCGGGAAGTGTCATAATGGGATTATTGCATGGGAACCGCTTTATTGTGATAGATGTCATTCTTGGGAACCAGGATGGCTCCCCGGACCGGTTCAGCATTCAAAGAAGGTATCTAAATAGATAACAATAAATTTTATGGATTATTGAATTGACTGGGAGGGAATTTAATACGATGAAAACTGATAAAAGACTTATAATGATATTAATGTTTTTGACAATTTTTGTTGTATCCTTTAATTATTCTGCCTTATCTGCTGAAAAAAAAATAGAAAAGAAGACGAAGGTTAAAGAGACGACCCCTAAACCGGTTGAGCAGTCTACTCCATCTGCTGAAAAACCTGCTGAAACGATGCCACCTGTTAGTGGGGCAGAAGAATCATCAGGAAAAACTCTTGACCCAAAAGACCCAAGGAGCCTTATTTACCTTGATACAAAAGGAAATAAGGCTGGAACAGGCGATGTTACTAAGTCAGGTGTTGCATCTACATTTGCCAAAGTTGGAGCGGGATGGCATCCCGCCGCACTTGCAGAAACAAATCTTCCTATGGATAAATATAAATTAGTGGATTGGGCTAAAATTGTTAAGGAAAAGATAATAGCCCCTCAGTATAGCTTAGATATGAACGCAAAGCCGGAAGATGAACAGATGATTGATTTAAATATACTGTTTGAGACTAAAAGTGATTTTATGGATAATGTTATATTTCCGCATAACATACATACATGGTGGCTAAAGTGTGAGATATGTCATGAAACTGTCGGCGGGCCTATTTTTGAGCCTTCTGCAGGGGCAAACGATGTAAAAATGGTAGAAATGGCAGGAGGGAAATGGTGCGGCAGATGTCATAATAAAATAGCATTTCCGCTTGCAGATTGTAAGAGATGCCACATTTCGGCCAAGGGGGTAAAGCCCGATGAGAGCGTAACTTTAAGAACAATATCAAAATCTAAGTAAAGATGAATAAAAGGATACTTAGAGGAGGATTATTGTTGGTTTTGTGTTTTATTGCGGATATAGGGATTTCTATATTTCCAGTTCAAGCAGTTGAGAAGAAACCGCAAGATATTATTATTTTCAATAACCAAAAGGCAAGCAGGGGAAAAGCTGATATGCCCCCTGCCCGCTTTTCACATTCTATTCATAATAAAAAGCTAAAGTGTAAAGATTGCCATCCCTCTGTTTTTAAAGAGAAAAAAGGGGCGAATATAGTTACAATGAAGAAAAATATTAATGGCGAGTATTGTGGAAAATGCCACAATGGACAATTTGTATGGGATATGTCAGCTTGTCGCCGTTGTCATGTTTAGCAGTTTTGTTTTTTTTAAATTAATTATGTGTAAAATTAACTATAAGTATGCAATAAGACACACTTCGTATTAAAATTTAATCCTTCCATTATGATTTGTAAAATCCTAAATTATGCATTAATCACAGGCTAACACAGTTAAGCACATGTAAAACAAATAATTAAATTCCTTTTTTTGAATTTAAAATATATTTTAACTCATTGAATAATCGTTATAAATTTGTGATTTTATGATGCATAAATATGGGCATCTTTAAAATATGTTTTACCATTTTTTCTAATAGTAATACTCTTTATAATAATGGCATGATAAATGCTTATTTATGATTATCAAGAAGTTTAATTTAAGTATTGAAATATATGAAAAAAAAGACTTGTATCACATATAGTATATCTTTTGTCCTATTTTTAGCCTTTTTATTATACAGTATCCCTGTTTCAGCAGTGCATAAAGGTGCGGGTAACCTAACTTGCGGCAATTGCCATACTATGCATAACAGTCAGGGTAACAGCGGTCTTGGTGGTGTGTCCGGTGGTTCCCTCATTTTGCTCAGGGCGGATGGTATAACAGGCAGAGAAAATATTCACAAACTTTGTCTGCAATGTCATGCGGATACTGGAGGTCAGGCAGATACCCAACATGCACCACATGGTCAATATGCTCCAAAGGTTCACTCCGCAACTGCGACATGGAATCAGGATACTCATCTTACTGCTATAGGGGCGGGCGGGAATTTCTATCCCGAGGTTGATGCTACAAATTTTGCATTAAGTTCAAGCGGACAAACTGCTGGTCTTGGAAAAGGACATTCTCTTGGCCTTACAAATGTAACACCTCCTGGTGGAGATACAGCAATAACAGGTTTCTCATGCACAGCCTGCCATGACCCTCATGGGACTGCAGATGCTAATGATCAAGGCATAAACAAATTTAGGAACTTAAGAAAATCAGCAACAAATGCCGGCAACAATGCCGGTGTTACACTTACTGCTGGAGATTTTACAAGTTGGGTGGGGGGGATTAACGGAACGAATTTTACAGGGGTATCCCTTCCCGGTGGAAGCGGGGCAGGGGCAGTAGCATGGCCGGTAATCAGCACCACACCTACAGGTAATTCTGCAGATGCTGCTAACAGTAACTCCTATGGTGGGGGTAGTACGGGTGGTATTTCAAGATGGTGTGCCCAGTGCCATGATAACTGGCATGAGGCTCTTACAACGGGAAATCTTGATAACAATAGTATGGATTGGCACAGGCATCCGGTTGATAATCTTTTGAGTGATACAACAACTACTTCAGGTGCAGGAGTAACTATTATAAATACTGCTAATTATTCAGTTACAACTGCGGGTCAGTATCTACCGGTTGCGAGTGGTTCAGGGGCTAATAGAGTATTTTATAAAACCAATGAATCAACAGATAAGGTTATGTGTCTATCCTGCCATTTTGCTCATGGTGGTCCTTACAATGACAATCTACGATGGGATTATACCTCATCTGTTTCATCAGGTAGTCAGAACGGCAATGGTGTGCCTTCAACCAGAGGGTGTCAGTTGTGTCATAATAGGTGATGCGAAGCATCATTCCGAGCGAATGCAAGGAATCTTGAGACTAAAAGTTTAAAATGGGAGGCTTGTAAAAAAGCTTCCCTTTTTTTTTGCCTTGATAAATATGAACCGTTTAAAATTAATTATAATTTTTATTGCTATTATATTATTTGGACTTGTAAATACAGAATCAGTAATATGGGCATCACAAGGTATTGACATTAAATATATTACATCATATTCTGCAAAGTCAATGGGCGGGGTTATACCTTTAAAAATATATTTTGACCGTCAGCAGAATGAACTTTATATTGGCAGTCAAAGTAAGGAAATTGCTGTTATTAATGAGGATGGTATGATAGTTCACAGGATTCCACTTGCAGATTCCCCAAAATTACTCTGTGTAAATAAAAATGGCAATATTTACATATCTGATAATAAAGGGGGGATAAGTATTCTTAACTATCGGGGGGAGTATATAAAAAATCTTGACCTCTCGGCTGTGCCAGATAACACACTTTTAGCAATTCAATCATTTCATGTGGATGAGAATGAACATCTTTATATTGGTGATGGAAGACTAAGCAGAATTATCGTCCTCGATAGTTCAGGTAATTTTTTATATCAATTTGGTAAAAAGGGTAGTGGCGAGGGGGAATTCTTGAATGCAAAGGCAATAACTACCGATGCTGAGAGGCTATATCTTATTGACCCGCCACTATTCAGGGTATCAGTTTATGATAAAAAGGATGGTAGATTTCTTTATATGTTCGGACAGATATCGAGCCTTTTTGGAGGCTTCAGTATGCCATCAAGTATTGATACAGATGGAAAGAGGCTATTTGTTGTAGATACTAATAGGGCAATGGTAATAGTTTTCGACAGGGAGGGAAAGCCAATCATTGAATTTGGCGGGGTTGGCAGAAATCCTGACAGCCTCTCATGGCCCTCGGATATTAAAGTAGATGGGAATGGCAAGATCTATGTTTGCGATACAGGAAACGGAAGGATTCAGATATATGAACTTATAGATGTCCAGCAAATTGATGAAGTTAAACCACCAGAGACTGTTGAATCTGGCAAGGCGGCCGAGCCAATAGAGGTTGAGCCTGTTATTGAAAAAATAATTGTGAAGTGATTGTTTTGGCATATTCTTTGCTATTATATTATGCATGATGAAAATGTCTCTCTTAATATTTGGAATTCTCATTATCCTTACATCTAAGGTAGAATCCACACCTTCAAATTTCTATTTTATCAGTGCCATTGAGAAATTCTCTGATGAGTATAGGTTTGAGGGGTTATCATCAATTTTTATTAATGATGAGGAACTTTATGTTGTAGATAATGGAGGAAACCACATATATATTTTTAATCTGGATGGGTCATCTGTTTTTCAATTTGGAAAAGAGAAAGGGATTGCACTTCCCATTGATGTTTTTGTATACAACAATTATATGTATGTGAGTGCGGAAGGAAAGGATTTTATAGAGATTTTAAATATGAGGGGTGAAAAGATTGGAAAGATAGAACCTCCATACGAAGGGTTTACACCTGGTAAGATGGCAGCAATTGAAAGGGAAGGGTTCTTTGTTGTAGATAGAAAATCTCTCAATATATGTGTATTTGACAGGGATGGTAAATATCAATATAATTTTGGTGGAAGAAATCTATTTAAATCAATTGCTGGTATTGCGGCGAAAAACGGGAAGATTTATGTATCGGTAATGAGCGCTGACCCTGTCGTAAGGGTATTTGATACCAAGGGTGAATACCTGACAGGTTTTGGACATATTGGTGAAAGCGATCAAAATTTCTCTATGCCATCAGGAATAAAAGTAGATGACAATGGAAATATATGGGTGGTGGATGCCTTCAAGCACAGGGTTATTGGCTTTAATATAGAAGGTAAGAAGCAGAATGAATTTGGCATATCAGGAAATCCCAAAGAAGATCTTTATTATCCGCTAAGTATTGATTCAAAGGGGGACATATTTTATGTAATAGAAAAAGGACGGGGTAGAATAAGTATGTTCAGGAGGGTGGATTAAAATGAAGAAGACAGAAACTTGCCCTGAGAGAAGCCGAAGGGACAGAAGACAGAAGACAGAAGTAAACGGTTTGAACGGTTTAATCTGTTTGCTTCTTGCTTCTTGCTTCTGTCTTCTGTCTTCTGTCTTCTCCTTTGCTGGAGATTATCACAAATCAGGTGTTCCCGCACAAACCACCCTTGCCTGTGCCCAGTGTCATGTTATACATGGAACACAGGGGAGCATATCTTTGATTTATACAGGAGCAACAAATACTTATGCAAAATTACTTAGGTCTGATTCAGTGGTTAATCTCTGCAAGTACTGTCATGACGGAGACCCCTTTAATCTTGGAGCGCCAGATCTGTTTAGTCCTATTTATAATGCTGCTGCAGGTGATTTTAATACAGGTGGAACACCTGACGAAGATAAGCGGCACAGTATCGGAGTTGATTTAGCAGGAGTAAGTCCGCCAGGTTATGCAGGGAGTGATTGGACAACAGCACAGACAAAATATGGCTCTGTTTTCAGTTGTATATATTGCCATGACCAGCATGGAAATAGTAATTATAGAAATTTTAGGCCCGAGCCGCTGAATCCCTCCTTCAGGGAACCTGGAGGTGACACATCAACGGATTCATATAAGATAGTTACATATAATAACGGAGTTTGGGACAATTCATCTTCAATTGCACAGGCAATTAAAGATGGAAATGGTGATGGCAGTAATCCTGCCAATCAGTTTTCCACCTCTAATATGACATTCAGAAGCAACACCAAACAGATAGCAGGTTTTTGTGGCAAATGTCATGTAAAGTTTTATAATTCTCTCGGATATGGCGGTGATGACAGTAGTTATGGTAATGGTAAGCTGGGTGGCAGTGCTGGTGGTGACAACGGAACAGGTACTCAGTGGGTGCGCCACCCGGTAGGCGGTATTTCTGTTGGGGTTGGAAATGGTCATACTGACCCCGCAAATTTTGCATCAAATTTTACCGGCGCAAGCCGTGTTCGTGTCATAAATCCAGATGGACTTGATAGTGGGAATGATGAACAGCCATTCTGTCTAACCTGTCACAGGTCGCATGGTTCTTCAAATCATTCTAATTTAATATTTGGGGCACCGACAACATTAGGGGGGGCTGGCACCATGATGAGAGATACATGCCAGCAGTGTCATAATCAGTAGGAGAAACAATATGCCAGAAGACAGAAGACAGAAGACAGAAGACAGAAGACAGAAGACAGAAGCAAGAAGCAAGAAGTCTGTCCTCTGTTCTCTGTCCTCTGTCCTCTTGTTTCTTGTTTCTTGTTTCTTCCTTTTATCTACTTTTGCTCAGGCAGAAGAGAGAAAGGATGTTCAGAAAATAGAGAGACTTGTAATCCTTCCCTTGGTAAACATCTCTGGAAATTTTGATGCCCAGACAACTATAGATTCATTACTTCAGAAAGGACTTAAAAAGAGAGGATTCAAATTGGTTCCATACGAAGATGTAGATAAATTTTTAAGCAATAGAAGAATTCGGGATACAAGTTCTGTTGACAGAATAACCACATTTGAGTTAAATAGAGAGCTTGGAGTTGATGCAGTAATTTTAGGCTCAATTGATCAGTATTCTAATATTCGTGATGAAATATATGTAGGATTAACTCTTCGGCTTATCGGGACGAGGGATTGTTCAATCATGTGGATGGATTCTGTTTCCTATACCGGAAGCGATTTCGTCGGTTTGCTTGGCATTGGCAGAGTGAGTTCTCTTGATAAACTTGGCGAGGCAGCTGTTAACAATATTGTAGATGGAATACCAAGGGAATATCTCTTTGGAAATAGAGAAGATAATCTTTTAGAAATGGGAAATTTAAAGATATCTCCCGCATTTGTTGGAGGGGGGAAGTCTGCAAAGGTGTCAGTCAAAATTGTATCGGTAGCAGAAAAACCGGTGCAGGTTCAGGCTTATGTCGGTGAAATGAAATTTGATTTGAAGAATGGAAATGGTAATTATTATGACGGCGAGATTACCGTTCCCTTTATAGATGGTTTATATGCTGTAGATATAATTGCTACACTGTCTAATGGTAAGGCTTTTCATTTCCCTTCAGCAGGTGTGGTAAATGTTGATACAGTTTCACCAAAAGTAACAATCTCAACAAACAAAGATTTTACGGCAGGGTTTATAAAAAAGGATTCAATTATATTTACCCTTAAATCGGATAAAGCTATAGAAAAGTGGGAAGTCGAGATAGTGGATAAAGAAAATAAATATGTGAGAGGAGGGAGAGGGTTCGGTACACTGCCGATGCAGCTTGTATGGAGCGGTGAGAACGATGCAGGTGGTAGAAACAATGATGGAGTATATAATCTGAAACTCTCAGTGTGGGATGCTTCAGGAAATGCAGGGTTCTTTCAAAAGGAGATAATGCTGGATGCAACACCGCCAAAGGTAAAGATAAATGCTGAAACATCAGATAGTGAAGGTGTTGTTTTTAACATTGATTATGAAAAAGAAGAGATAATAGATAAGTGGGAGTTCATAGTGACAGGTGAAAACTCGGAAATTATAAAAAAATTTAGTGGAAGAGGGGATGTAGATAAAAGGATAGCTGTATCCTTGATGCTTGGAGAAAGGGCATTGGGCAGCAGGAAGCTGATGTATACATTCAAAGCGATAGACAAAGCAGGAAATATATTTGAAACCTCAAACCAGACAAATATTTTTGCTGAGAAAAAAGAAGAAAAATTTGCAAAGAAAAATGAGAAATTTATTAATAGCTGGGGTGAAGGTGATTTTTGAATGTATAGGAAATTATAAAAAGCATATAAGGAGAAAGGGAAAAGAAGATGGAGAGATGGGGATAAAAAAACAAAAAAAGAATCAGGATACAGATGGACACGGATAACATAGGCTGAAAGCTGAAAGACTTTAACCTTTGAGCCTTGAGCTTTGAGTTATTATTTATTTCTGTTTCTCCCTTTCCTCCATTCTCCTTAATCTTTTTCTTTTGTTCATGACAGCGGTTCTAAAATTACTTCTTTTCGTTCATCTTGCCTTCTGCTTCTTGCCTCTTACCACTATTGTTTATGGGGAAGAAAAACTTGTAGTGAGCGAAGCAAATCTAAATGGGAAGGAATGCATACCTATTGAATCAGATGAGATGCAGAGACGCTATGAAAATAAGCCCCTTCTATTTGATAATATGTTTATATTTGATATTCGTCCTCTTGCAGCGGCTGTGAAAGGAAAATCTATCCCATTTGTAAAGCAGACCAATATTGATATGTTTAGGGTGAAATACATACATAATATAGAGATGTGGAAAGGAAAGGATGTGTATCTTGTTGGCGAAGACACAGAATCAACTAAGAGTTTTTGTGAGGAGATGATTAAAAAAGACTACGGTGTGAATGATATTTATTATTTAAAAGGTGGGATTGATGCATGGAATGGACCTATCAGGATGTCTTTCAAAGATGTGCGGTGTGAAGGTCTTGATTCGCGTGAAATAAAAAAACGGTTGGAAGCAGGGCAGGAGGTCCATATTATAGACTGGCGGTATCCGGAGGATTTCTATAATGGCGGACATATCCCAGGCTCAATAAATGGATATGGAAAAGAAGGGGTTTTTGGAGGGATTGAAGATATGCTGCGGGGATATTTTAGATTCAGACCCATTTATATAAAATTAATCACTGATAATGCCGTTGCTGTATTTATAGATGATACGGAGTGGAAGGGTTTACATAGATGTCGGATTGAAAAGAGGGCGAGCGGTATAATGGATAAAATGTACTATTTAAAAGGCGGTATAGAGAAGTGGGAAGGACCACTGGAAAAGGAACCATGGAAACAAGAATAATAGAAGTTAGAAGTCCGAAGTCTGTCTTCTGTCTTCTGTCCTCTGTCCTCTGGTGTCTGATATTGGCCCCTATGTTAGTCAGTGCCGAGAGTGTGAGGAAGGAGGGATATCGCAATGATTATCTGCCAAACGGGATTGTTCCTAAGCACGAGATGGATACAGCTGAAAATTGGATTGCAATATTTGAACATCCTAAACGGGGAGAATGGCAGGAGCCGGATAAGGTAATTGAAAAGATGAACCTGAAAGAGGGTGATGTCGTTGCAGATATTGGAGCAGGGTCGGGTTATTTTACAAGACTGTTTGCCAGGGTTGTTGGGACAACAGGAAAGGCTTATGGGGTAGATATTGAGCCAGAGTTGGTTAAATACATGGAAGAAGATGCCCAAAGATTGAATTTGAGCAATTATATACCGAAGTTAGCCACAATGGCTGATTCCGGTCTTGAAACTAATAGTGTTGATGTGATCTTTATATGTCTCACCTATCACCATCTTGAAGATAGAATCAATTATATGAATAAACTTAAAAAGGTTTTGAAAAAAGGTGGAAGGGTTATAATTGTCGCATTTTATAAAAAGAAGATGGACTTTGGTCCCCCCCCTGATAATAAGATTTCGGAGGAAGTGACGATAGAAGAGATGAAAGAGGCTGGTTACCATCTTACCAGACGACTTGATTTTTTGCGATATCAATATTTTCTTGAATTTGAACCGAATGTAATTAACCACAGATGAACGCAGACTAAACAATACATGAAACCACAGATTAACACAGATTCACACAGATTATTTAACAGGAAGGAGGAAGCAAGAATAAAGAGACAAGATGCAAGATACAAGAAGCAAGATTCTTTTCTTACTTCTGTCCCTTCGGCTTTGCTCAGGGCAGGCTTCTGTCTTCTGTCTTCTGTCTTCTTGCTTCTTACCTCTGAGTCTTATGCATCTGTGTGGCAGAAGCCTGAGCTTATAGATGCAGAGACAGGTGATGCATTCAGAACGAGCATTGCCTTTGACCCTTATGGGAATGCCATCGCCGTATTTGAACAATATACAGATGGAGTCTACAGGATATACGCAAATAGGTTTTTACCCGATAAAGGTGGGTGGCAGGGACCTGTCATTATTGATGCAGGACCAAGAAATGCCTATGAAGCAAGAGTTGCCTTCAGCTACAGTGGTGATGCCATTACAATCTTCAAGCAGAGTGATGGAAATACTTATCGTATATATGCAAATCATTTTATCAGGAGTAAGGGATGGCAGGGACCTGTTGCAATAGATTCAGGGACAGGGGATGCAGATGGACATCAGATAACATTTGATGCTGATGGTAATGCTGCCGTTGTTTTTGAGCAGAAGTTAAAGGGTGTCTACAGAATCTTTGCTAATCAATACAGGAATAGAGAAGGTTGGCATGGTGCGGTGGCAGTTGATAAGGGTGAAAGCAATGGATATTTTCCCTATCCTGTCTTTGATTATCAGGGGAATATTTATGTGATTTATTATAAGGAGGAGGGGGGAGGGCTTGAGGTATACATAAGTAAGTATGAGGGGGGAAAAAAGATATGGAATGAACCCTTTCGTTTAACCGATAGTCATACTGTTGTTAAGCAGGAAGATTGGAATAAGAAGAGGAGTGATGTAAACAGAGGTATTAAAGGGATATATAATCCACTCTTTCTTTCTGAGATTAAAAAAAGGATTTATGCCGGGAGTTATACTTATAATTTAAAACGGTTTGAGACCCCTTCTAAGGTAGATTCAAGATTCAGGGATGCCTACACCCCTTCTCTGATAGTTAATAAAGGTGGAGAGATAATGGCATTTTTTGTAAGATGGGATGGAGAGTGTCAAAGGGGATATATGGCTGTATACAGGGATAACGATGGGTGGAGTAAGCCGGAGATTATTGATGTAAAAGGAGGGGATGTTGAGCATATAAGGGCTGCAGTAAATTCCAAAGGTGAAATGGCAGTCGTATTTACACAGTGGGTGGATAACAAACAAGAGGCAAGAGGCAAGAGGCAAGAGGCAAGAAATAATGAAAATTTAAGGATACATGCAAGGCTATATTCCCCCTTAATAAAAGGGGATGGTGGGTTGTTTGGCTGGGGGGAGGCTAAAATCATTGATGCAGGTAAGAAGGATGCTTACGGTCCCAATGTGATATATAATGGAGATGATGAAATTATAGTAATCTGGTGTCAATGGGAAGTTGAGACCGTTAAAACTTATAGAAATGATTACAGAAAAGGAAGGGGTTGGGGTGAAGCTGTTAGAGTTGAAAAGGAGGCAGAGACCTGTGGTGGCTGTGGACTACGGATTGCAGCATCTCCCAATGGAATGCCCATAGCCATATTTGAGTTGAAAGCCTATGTTAAAGAAAGAACAAAAATATATGCCATAGGTGGGAAATAATAGTTTTAGAGTTGTAGTTTTAGAGTTGTTGATTTGGCTGAGGAGATTAAGTATAATTAAAAACATGATTAAACTGAAACAACCTATAAAAAATATTATGAGGCGAAAAGGGTTCATCTACGGTGGAGGGGGAGCATTATTTTTACTTCTCCTGATATTTATATATTACTTCTTTTTTGCTAAGGATGTTTTAAAAGACATGGTATTCATACCAGGTGGGGAGTTTATAATGGGGGTTGATATCCCAAAAAAGGAGCAGGGGAAAAGGGAGGAGGAATTAACAATAGATATTGATGAGACACCTGCACACAAGGTTTATGCAGATGGTTTCTATATAGATAAATACGAGGTTACAAACGTTCAATATAAGAAATTCTTAAAGGCAACGGGCAGGAAAACCATCCTTATTGATCCGGTTGATAAGGAGGCTTCATACAACTGGAATGAGGATAACTACCCGGATGGACAGGGAAATAACCCTGTTGTTCTGGTGGATTTTGAAGATGCAAAGGCATATTGTGAATGGAAAGGGAAGAGACTCCCAACCGAAGAAGAATGGGAAAAGACATGTCGGGGAGATGCTGGAAAAAAGTGGAGCTTTGGGAATGAAGAGGTTTCCGGATATGCTAATACACGGGAGCTTAATTTGAAGTGGTCGGGCTCGGTCGGTTCTTTTCCGAAGGACCTCTCGCCCTATAAGGTATTTGATATGACGGGGAATGTTATGGAATGGACAGACTCACGATATTTGCCATATCCGGGCTCAGAAATGAAGGTAGGTTTTGGAGGGCTTGAAAAGGTAATTCGTGGAGGAGGATGGCTGGTAGATATTCAATCCTCTCGTTGCTCAAATCGCAATATTGCTCCCCCTACAAAAAGGCACAGGATGCTGGGTTTCAGATGTGCAAAGGATATACGGTGAGGAGCAAAAAACTGATTTTAACCACTGAGACACTGAGGCACAGAGGAAATTAAATCCGAAATTCGAAGCACGAAATTCGAAACAAATTGGAAACTCAAATGACAAAAATTCAAAACTCTATACTGTCCACCTGTTTTGGATATTTGTATTTCAGTCATTTGATATTGTTTCGGATTTCGGATTTCGAATTTTATAATTAATCTCTGTGTCTCCGTGACTGGCAAATTTTTATAATTTCATTGAACATTAAGAGACTTTTTACCTTTGTTATCATTATTGCAGGAATAGGTCTTATATTATATGGCAGTGATGCCCTCCATATCAGGAACATACATCCAGAAATAGATGGAATGATATATATACCTGAGGGTGAATTCACCATGGGGAGCAAGGGAAGGTTGGAGCATGGATATGACGGTGGCGATGGAAGAGTAGGTCTGGAGGTTGGAGTTGATGAGATCCCCTTACATAGTATTCAGGTAAATGGATTCTATATGGATAAATATGAGGTCACCAATGCCCAGTATAAGAGATTCATAGATGCAACAGGACATGAGGCGCCAGTAGATAGTGTGGCATCAGATGCCCCATATAACTGGAGAAATGGTAATTATCCTGAAGGTGAGGATAACAATCCTGTAATTAATGTTACATGGTATGATGCAGATGCCTACTGCCGATGGGCAGGAAAAAGGCTTCCTGTAGAGATGGAATGGGAGAAGTCCTGTCGGGGTTCTGATGGAAGGAGATGGAGTTTTGGAAATAATTTTATCTCTTCATTTGTTAATACCCATGAACTTGATCTTAAATGGTCGCAGGCGGTTGGCTCATTCCCTGAAGACCGATCCCCTTACGGTATCTATGACATGTCAGGGAATGTGAGCGAATGGTCAGGCTCATGGTATAACCCCTATCCCGGCTCTTCACTCAAAAGAGATGCCTTTGGAGAGAAGAACAGAGTAATACGAGGGGGTTCGTGGTTGGCAGATAATCTTACCGCAAGATGTACAAAGAGGAATTTCGCTATACCTGAAAAAAAGCACAGGACGATAGGATTCAGATGCGCAAAGGATTAAGATAAAAAATTTTGAATTATGAATTATGAATTAAGGAAATTGGTTTATATTTTATTTTTTGTAATTCTCCTTATGGGTTGTCAATCTGAAAATAAGACAGTAGAAGGTAATAGGGAGAAAGAACAGGAAAAAGAGATAGAGCGTTTAAAGGGATTGCTCAGGAATGACCCCACAAGGTGGGAGGATCGCCATAAATTGGGTATCGAATATATGACCGCGGGAAAAAATGAAGAGGCAGTTCAAGAATTTTTAGGAGTGATGTCCATAAAGCCTGATAATATTGATAATCTACAATCTCTGGGCATGGTATATTATAAAATGGGGAAAAAGCATATGGCACACTTTTACTGGCGCACTGCCCTTGAGATAGAGCCGGAAAACAAATTTATATGGGACCTGATAAGAAAGATTGTAAAGGAAAAGGGTGTGGGGGATGACTCCATGGATATAGAAAAATGGGCACAACATTACAAAAATGCTCAGAAGTTATATAAAGAAAGGGATTATGAAAAAGCAGCTTCAGAGTTTGAGCTTGCGGCAAAATCTAATCCATCCGATTCCAGAACCTATTTTTCCATAGGTGCAGCATATAAGGCAATGGATAAGATAGATGAGGCAATATCAGCATGGCAGAATGCACTTAAGTTTAAACCGGATGACCTCATGATTATGAAATTAATATCACTCGCAAAGGAGAAGAAGGAGAGAGATACTGCAATGGTTAAAGCACAGGAGGCAGTAAAAAAAGATTCCAAGGATTGGAAGGCACATTCCCGTCTTGCCTCTTTGTATCTGCATGATAAACATGGGAGATTTATAGACGAGGCAGAGGCAGAATATAAAGAGACGGTTCGTCTCAATCCACAGGATCCAGGTGCGTATAAACAGCTCGCAGAGATAAATTTTTACAAAGGACGTTATGGAGAGGGTATCGGGTATCTTGAGAGGGCATCAAAATATTTATCAAAGGACGATGTAATACGCAAAAGGATTAAAGACATGAAACTATACCAGAAGCTCTATCAAAAAGGACAGGAGACGTGGAATAAGGGGGGGATTGAAAAATATGATGAAATGGTCTTTGTGCCTGATAGGTTCTTTATAGATAAATACGAGGTAACTAACGTTCAGTATAAGAGATTTCTTGATAAAAACCCTAACCTTACTCTGCCGCCCCATTGGAAGAAAGGGGTATATGAGGAGAGGAAGGATAACTATCCAGTCGTAAATGTCGATTGGTATATGGCAGCTCTTTATTGTAAATCTATGGATAAACGGCTTCCGACCGAAGAGGAATGGGAGAAGGGAGCCCGTGGGGATAAGGGATTTGATTACCCATGGGGAAATATATTCAGGAATGAAATTGTAAACAGTGAGGAGGCAGGTTTTGGGAGATTGACCCCGGTTGGTAGTTTTGAAGATGGTAAAAGCCCTTACGGAATTTATGATATGGCTGGGAATGTAAAGGAGTGGACAGATAGTGAATATAAAGATGGAAATAAGCAATCCCCATTCCACGGAGAGGGGTATAAAATAATACGGGGTGGATCTTTCAAGTCAGGAATGGAAGAAGTTAAAGCAACAAAGAGGGGATATGCCCCCCCTGTATATACAGACATTGATGTTGGTTTCAGATGTGTAAAGATAAAATAATAAAGAAGTGTCAGTGAATAGTGTCAGTGTCAGTAAAAAAATCATTGCACTGACACTAACACTCACACTGACACTGTGGTTTAAGAAAGGAGGTATTCTTAAATGAAGGCAATAATATTTTTAATCTCATTCATATCTCTCCTCGGGATTAAGAATGGAGAACTTGCTGCGGCAGGGGGGGAGGTTAAATGTGAAGAGATAGCTCAAAATAAACTCCTTCAAATGATGGAGAAAGAAAAGGGGAAAGTCGTTATTGTCGATTATAGAACACCTGAGGATTATTATAATAAAGGGCATATCTCTGATGCCATCCTCTTTTCACCAAAGGATAAGGATTTCTTACAGCAGAGGCTGGATTACCTTGCGCTGCAATGGAAAAGAAATAGTAAGGCCGCTGTTATCGTGGATAATGACGGGAGAGAGGCTAACATCTTTTGCAGGAATATGAAGATGTCAATGAAGTATGAACATATATATAGCCTTAAAGATGGTATGAAGCTCTGGACATTGCCGCTTGAAAAAGGGAAAATGCCAGTCCCTGGAACAAAAGAAAAAACTAAAGAGAAAGGAGGAAAAGGAAAATAAATAATTATGAAAACAAAGTGGGTTTATATTTTACTGTCTATTATCCTCCTTTCAGTTTTAGCTCTACCCCTCCTAACCTCCTCTTACAGAGTGGAGGTATCAGCAGGGGAAGATGTTCCCAAGAACCCTGACTATGTCTTTGCAGTCTGTCAGGATGTAGCGGATGGGAATACCATAGAAGTTGATATCCTCGGCATGAAGAGAAAACTCAGATTAATTGGTGTAGATGTTGGCAGAAAGGGGTTCTTTGAGGGGATAAAAAAAATGTTTGGCATGGGGGCTGCGTCATACTTAGAAAAAACCGTAAAAGGGAAGAAGCTCTACCTTGAATTTGAAGATAACTGGGCTGATCCATCGGGTATTTTACGCGGCTATGTGCATCTTAAAGAAGGTGATACTTTTATAAATCTTGAGATGATAAAGCTGGGATATGCATCAGTTGATAGGAAGAGTAACTATAAATATAAAAAGGAATTTGAGAAGGTAGGGAGATGAGGTTTCTTGCTTCTTGCTTCTTGCTTCTTGTCTCAGGTACCTGTGCCGCTGAATCCTTCTCTGAGCCGATTATACAGGATGGGCATAAAAAGGTTATTCGTTCCTTATCCTTTTCCCCTGATGGTAATATTATTGCCTCCGGAGGGCTTGATAGAACTATTAAATTATGGGATGCCCATGACGTGTCCCTTTTAAAGACCTTTTCTGGTCATACGGGTTCTGTTAATTCAATTGCCATCTCCCCGGATGGCAGATTACTTGCGTCATGTAGCGATGATAGCACCATAAGGCTCTGGGACATTAAGAAGAGAAGCAGTGTCGCTTCACTATCGGGTCACAAAGGATCTGTCTTTTCTGTTGCCTTTTCTCCTGACGGCAGATTGCTTGCTTCAGGGGGTGATGATAAAACTGTAAGGCTCTGGGACATTGAGAAGAGAAGTAGTGTCGCTGCACTATCGGGTCACAATGGATCCGTCTTTTCTGTTGCCTTCTCGCCGGGAGGGGATATTCTTATCTCTGCAAGTGGCGACGCTACTATCGGGATATGGGATGTTCACCCCGTTAGAAGTCTGCATGCAAAGGATAGCGAAATAACCATACAGTTAAATGACTCTGATAATGGGACTTCTAACGAGGTGAAAAAGAGAACCCCACAATTTCTTACAGGGCACAGTGGTGCAGTCCATACGGTTACATTTTCTCCAGATGGAAGACTCCTTGCATCAGGAGGTGATGACGAAACCATAAAATTATGGGACATTAAGAATATGAAAATAGTTGAAACCCTCTTTGAGCATCATGAGAGCGGCTTTCACCCCATCTATAACCTCCGATTTTCATCGGATGGTGAGATTCTGGCAACGGCTGGTGCCTATCCCAATGTCCATTTATGGGACATAAAGAAAAAGATGGTCATAAAGATGCTTTACGATAATTCCCACGCAGTTTATTCTGTGGACTTTTCGCCAAAAGAGAGGATTGCGGTCTCGGGGGGATGGGATACAACTATCAAGCTCTGGGATATCACCACAGGAACAAAGACTCATACTTTTGAAAACCGCATCAGACAGCTATATCTGCAATCTTTTACCAGGGATGGAAGAGTATTGACTATCGGGAGTTGGGATAAGGCAATTAAAATCTGGGATGTTTCAAGAAGCCAGAAGCCAGAAGCCAGAAGCCAGAAAATAGAAAATAGTTTATTACAAAATTTCTTTGAAAAACAGGATGGGCTTATTGAATCTGTAGCACTATCTGAGGATAACCGGATGCTCGCAGCGGGATACAGGGATAACACAGTAAAGATATGGGATTTTGAAAACTTGTCCCTGCAAGGTTTAAGCAGGGAGAGAACCCCTCTTGCAGTCTTTAAGGGGCATGAGAATTGGCCTATATGTATAGAGTTTTCACCAGGAGGAAGTGTAGTGGCATCGGGTGGGCTGGATAGGACAGTGAGGCTCTGGGATATTCGCCAGAAAGCCCCTATTGCAACCCTTAGAGGGCATAATGAGCCGATTAAGTCACTTAACTTTTCTCTTGACGGGAACATTCTTATCTCAACAGGATGGGGTGGAGAAATGCTCGCATGGGATATAAATCTGCAATCCCCTGTTGATACTTTTAAAGGGTATAATGGCATGACACATCTCGCCAGATTTTCCCCTGATGGTAATCATGTGGCAATCGTAACAAAGGAGAATACGGTTTTACTTCTCAGTATAGATGGAAAATCAATAATCCCCCTCACCCCCCCTTTAGAAAAGGGGGGTATGGGGGGATTTTCAAGCGGAAAGGCGACTATAAATACTATTGCCTTCTCTCCTGACGGGCATCTCCTTGCTATCGGCGATGGAGCAAATATGGTGAGTCTATGGAGGTTTTCAGCATTCCGCCTTGAGCTTTCAGCTTCATTTGAAGGGCATACTGATTCTGTTTATGAGGTAGCCTTTTCTACCGATGGAAAGAGGTTGGTATCAGGCAGTGAAGACCATAGTATAAAGGTGTGGGATATAGAAAAGGGAATACCACTCATGACCCTTCTGGCTATAGAGAGGGATGATTTTTTAGTCTGTCAGCAGGATAATAATTATATAGCATCTGAAGGCGCAAAAAAGTATGTAAAAAACAGTGAAAGTGTAAGTGACAGTGTCAGTAAAAACAAAAATGCTTATACTTACACTGACACTGACACTAATCACTGACACTAATTATGCCATCTTTTAAATATAAGGCTACAGATATTACTGGAATGGTTATTGAAGGGGTTATGGAAGCAAAGGAGGAAAGGTCTGTCATAACCATACTTCAAAATCGCGGGTATATCCCTATAAATGTTGCCCCCCCCGATGTTAAAAAAAAGGGTAGAGAAAACCCCTGGCGGCTTCTCTTACAACGTGTTCCACAGCAACAGGTCATAAATTTTACCAGGGAGCTGGCAGGTTTGTTAAAGGCAGGTATTCCTATTGATAGAAGTATTAAGACGCTTATTGGTATTGTAGAAAAGAAGAGATTTAAAAAGGTGCTTGAAAATATCTTAAGTTCCATTGAGAAGGGGAGTTCTGTTGCCGAGGCACTGGAAGATTTTCCAACAGTGTTTCCACCCTTTTATGTCAACTTAGTACGGGCTGGAGAGGCAAGCGCTACCCTTGATGCGACCCTCAGGAGGTTAAGTGATTTTCTTTCAAGGTCTAAGGAGCTCAGAAACTATATCATATCTGCTATGATATATCCTGCTATTCTTACAATCTTCAGTGGATTCTCTATAATCATCCTGTTAACCTTCGTTATACCAAAATTTGCGGAGACATTCTCAGAGATAGGACAGGCAATCCCCCTATCAACAACAATTCTAATGAGGGTAAGCGGGACTGTTAGAAATTACTGGTGGGTATTTATCCTCTCCCTGCTTGGTCCCTACCTGCTCTTTTACAGTTATAAGAGAACAGATGACGGAAGGCTTGTCTGGGATCAACTCAAGCTTAAGATGCCTGTTGTTGGGACAATTATCAGAAATACAGAGGTTGTAAGATTCTCCAGGGCAATGGGGACCCTTCTTAAAGGCGGGGTTCCAGTTTTAAAATGTATTGATATTGTCAGTAATACCATTACCAACCGTTCTATTGCAAAGGCTATCACGAGACTCTATGAGAGTGTGAGACATGGTGAGGGGCTTGGGCTGCCATTAAAGAAGGAGGCAATATTTCCACTTATGGCAGTTGAGATGATTATCGTGGGTGAAGAGACAGGGCGATTGGATGAGATGCTTCTTGAGGTGGCAGATACATTTGAAAGCCATCTGAGGGAAAATGCAAAGAGATTTCTATCTATCATGGAGCCGGCATTAATAATCTTCATGGGGGTGGTTGTAGGTTTTATCGTTGTATCCATGCTGCTTGCTATCTTCAGTATAAACGAGATACCATTTTAAAAAAGTGTAAGTGTAAGTGACAGTGTCAGTAAAAACAAAAATACTTACACTTACACTTACACTTTTTTGGGGAGATGTTTATGAAATGGGGGCTTTTTAAAATCAAAAATAATGAGAGGGGTTTTACCCTTATAGAGCTGTTGATAGTGCTTATAATCCTTGGACTACTCGCTGCACTGGTCGCGCCGAGGTTCTTTGGTCATGTGGGGAGATCTAAGCTTAAGGCGGCAAAGATGCAGATAGAACTCTTTGGCACCGCTCTGGATGCGATGCGTCTGGATATAGGACGATACCCTACAACCGATGAGGGTCTGGCATTGACACGGTCAAGTCCGGGGTCTGTGGAGGGGTGGAGGGGTCCATATATACCCAAGAATATACCACTTGACCCATGGAGAAGACCCTATGTATATCTCTCTCCAGGCGAACATGGAGAATATGAAATTATATCCTATGGTGCTGATGGTGCGGCTGGTGGCACAGGAGAGGATCAAGATATCGTCAACTGGAAAGACATTGAGGAGTAGAAATCTTCAATCTTCAATCTTCAATCTTCAATCTATTGACGGGTTCACTATGGTGGAACTCCTGGTGGTTCTGTTCCTCATCGGACTGATGCTTTCTATTGCTGTTCCCTCCTTTATACATACCGTAGAAACTCTTAAATTCAAGGCAACTGCCCGTAAGATAGTCTCAACACTTAGATATGCCAGAAATACCGCAGTATTTAAGCAGATGTCCCAGGCTGTTGGTTTTGATATAGATAATAATCTCTACTACCTGGAGGGGCATGGGATTGAGGGGGATGAAGACCCTCTCTCAAGGAGTATAAAAACCTTTACGCTCCCTTCAGATGTCTCTATTAAGTCTCTGGAGATGGTTAAAGAGAGGATTGAATCAGGAAAAGGTAATATCCTGTTTTATCCTGACGGGAGTTCCAGCAGCGGCACAATCATAGTGAGAAATAAGAGGACAGATGAGGGATTCAGAATTGAGGTAGATATTTTTACCGGTCTCACACAGGTAACATTTTATAGTTTCAGTGAATAGTGACAGTGTCAGTAGAGAAAATACTGCCACTGTCACTGTCACTGTCACTGTCACTGTATGAACAATGAAAAGGGTTTTAGTCTTCTGGAGGCGCTGGTTGCTATTACTATACTGGGAATCACCCTCGGAATCATCATGGCACTCTTTTCCGGTGCAATGAGATCGGTAGGTGCCTCAGAGGAGTATTCTAAAGCACTTCTCCTTGCGAGGAAGGAAATGGAGGATACAATGCTCATGGAGGATATCCACTTAGGAGCAGAGGATGGGAGTTTTGGCAATGGCTACACATGGAAGAGAACTATAAGCTCTCTTAAGATATCAGAAGAAGATGAATATTTAAATGAGAACCTCCCTTTTAACCTATACGAGATTGAAATAAAAGTAAAATGGTGGAGTTGGAAAGTAGAGAAGATGATGAGTCTCAGGAGTATAATTCTCAGGGAGACTCTTGAGGAGTAGGAACAAAAAATCAAAGTGTCAGTGTCAGTTTTTAGTGTCAGTGCTTTTTTACTGACACTGACACTATTCACTAACACTTATTATATGTCTAAAAGATTTCACCGAATATTTACCAATGTTGAAGGATTCACATTGATGGAGATACTTGTCTCCATGCTCATATTAAGTATGGTTGCCATTTTGATATTGCAGGGATTAAGGGTTGGTTATAAAGTGTGGGAGAAGGGGGAATCAAAGGTTGCCCACCAGCAAAGGATGAGGATTGCCTTAGATACAATTTCTAAACAACTGAGTTCTGCATATCCATTTCTTGTAAAGGATGAAAATGGAAGCCCCTCCCCTGTGTTCAAGGTGGAGTCTAAAATGATACAGTTTGTAACAAGTAGGCCTATAGGAATGAGCAATCGCGGAGGATTGTTTTTTGTAATCTATAGCTTGAAAAATATCCCTTATTCAGAAAATAGGATACTGGTTGCTTATCAGAAACCTATTTACATGGTTGAGGATTTTAAAAATCTTGATATAAATAATGAGGAGGCTATTAATCTAATACCTGATATTATGAACATAGAATGGAGCTATTCATCATGGGAAGGGGATGGGTTGGAGGATTCTTTAAAGATACAGAAAGAGAAAGAAAAATCTCTGCCCAAAGAGGTTACGCTGACACTGAGGCACAGTGAAGGAGAGCATAGCTATCTTACACAGGTTACAATCCCCATCATGATGTCAAGCAAGAAGCCATTAAAAGAGAAAACAAAGACCTAATTTTAGCCACAGAGGCACGGAGGCACAGAGAGAGACAAAGGCAAAAAAGATTAAGGAGAAAGGGAGAAGATGGAGAGATGGAGAAAAGGTAAAATTAAATATTTTTCCCATTCCCCCCTTTCTCAAATTTCCCCATTTCTCCTTATTGTTTTCCTCTGTGTCTCAGTGCCTCTGTGGCAAATTTTATAATTTCATATACATGAACAAAAATCTTATAAACGAAAAAGGAATCGCACTCATCATGGTCTTGTGGGTTGTCATCCTTCTGGGCGTCATTGTGAATACCTTTGCATGGATGGTCCGTACTGAGGCACAGGCGGTTGGTAATTTCAAGGAAGAGACGAGGGCATATTACCTTGCAAGGGGCGGTTTTCAGCAGACTATCCTGAAACTGCTAAAGAGTCAAGAAAGCACTGTCCATGAACCTCTAAAAGAAGGGCTGAAGTTAGACGGCAGGGTTAACATGATCCATTTTATAGATGGGTATGCAGAGGTGAGAGTGATGGATGAAGGGGGGAAGATAGATATAAATGTGGCAAGTAGAGATGACATTATCAGGGTTATTACTGCCCTGGGTTTTGATGTGGAAGATAAAGATGTAATAGCAGATTCTATACTTGACTGGATTGATGAGAATAACTTTCATAGACTTAACGGGGCTGAGGATGATTATTACAGGTCACTCCCTGAACCATACAGGGCTAAAAATGAACCACTTAACACAGTAGATGAGCTCCTGTGGGTCAGGGGTATCACCCCGAAAATATTCTATAACCAGGTGGTAAGCCGAAGTCCTGAATGGGGCGAAATGGAAACCGAAGCCTTGAGTGAATCGAATGGGAATATATCAATAGAAGATAGAAAATTCAGAACAGGGCTGGAGAGTGTCTTTACAGTGTTTACCGGTTCTAATAAGATAAATATTAATACTGCACCTATCTCACTACTTTTATCCCTCCCTGGTGTTGGTGAGGCGCAAATTGAAAGAATAATCGCTGTAAGGGAAGAGAGACCCTTTCGTGATATGAGTGATCTGATAGGGACAGTTGCATTCCCTCCTGAAAACGGAAAATTTATCAGCTTTTCTCCTTCAGAGATATATACTATAGAGGTTACAGGAAAGTTAAATGGAAGCCATGTCCGACGCTCCTTTAAATCGGTAGTCAAGGTCAAGGGGAAGACTGATTATGATATTCTTTATTGGAAGGAAGGATAATGACAAATATATAGCAAAATCAAATTGTTTGGATTATAATATGCCAATTTTATGTTACTATCAAAATCATCATTAGGGATAAGCTTTTGGGATGATAGGGTTGATCTTCTCCATTTAAATCGCTTCTTTGGTAAGACTACTGTGGTAAATCGTCTATCTATGCCTTTTGTATACGGGATGAAGAGGGAAGAATTTGAAAGGGATGTATCAGCCTTTATGAAGGCAAATCGACTTCAAAGGATAATGACCTATGTTGCCCTTCCACGAAGGGATGTTGTGCTTCTCAACCTTGAATTACCCGGTAATGTTGAAGAGAATTTGAGGGAGGTAGTAGGTTATGAGCTGGATAATTATACGCCTTTTTCCGTGGATACAGCCTATTTCGATTTTCAAAATCTGGGGCATACCGTGGATGGAAGTAAGGTCAGAATACTTCTAACAGCTATAGAGAAAGAGCGTCTCAACTACTACCTCGAACTCCTTAAAGGGGTGGGACTCAAGCCTATTTCTATGGAGATAAGCTCCACTGCCATTGCCAGAACAATTCCATTTGATAGCCTCAGCGGTGGCAAAAATGCCGTCCTTTACATAGGGGCTAATACATGCGAGATCTCCTTTCATAACGAAAAGAATCTGGAGTACTCAAGGGCGTTTGATATAACCTCTCCTGAACTTAATTTAGGAAAAAGTCAGGTTATAGATACAATTCTGAAGGAATATAAAAGGGTATTTCCTTCTGGTTTTGGTGAACAAGAAATAAAGAAAGTGGTTGTATTAGGGGATGGGATATCCGACGAGGAGTTTCTAAAGGAAATCTCTAATGCTATAGGTAAAGAGGTAGTGAGGGTTAAAACTTTTAAAGGTATAGATAGTGATGGCTCAGATATTCAACTTCAGAGGGCTGCCCTTGGCTGTGCTCTGCGAGGACTTTATGGTGATACCGCTGCGATGAATTTCCTTGCTGTGAAGGTAGATAGAGATAAGACACCGAGGGTTCTGAGATTTGCAGCAATAATATTATTCATCATTTTAGTATCCCTGTGGGTGGGAGAGTTTGTCTTACGGGTAAAGAAGGAAATTAAAACCTTAACCCAGATTAAAGAGAAGGTAATGCTGCTGGAAAGGGCAGCTATCTCTGTTGAAGGACTTAAAAAAGAGATTATTGTTATGGAAGAGCGTCTCCCGCAACTTAATAATTTCAGTAAAAGGAGAGTGATCTTTCTTTCCTTTTTTAAGGAGCTTACTGATGTCATTCCATCGAATACTTACCTGACTATGCTTAAATATCATGATAATGAGATAGAGATTGTTGGACGTTCAGCATCAGCAGTTAGCCTTCTTTCTCTCCTTGAGGCATCCCCTGTTTTTAAGGATGTGGAATTCTCTGCTACAGTGAAAAGGAGAGAGGCTGTTAGAGAAAGGTCTGGAGGAAGGGCTGTCATTGCAGGAGGTGAAACTCTGCCTTCTATTAGTGAGGATATATATTTAGAAAACTTTAGTATTAAAGCAAAATTAGAGGGCATGTAATCCCCCTTAATAAAGGGGGTTAGGGGGTTGTTTATGAATATTACAAAGAAAAGCAAAAAGATTTTAATGTTCGGCGGGATTTTGTTAGGTATCACCGCCTTCTATACCTTGCTTTTTGAACCCCTTATGAAATATGAGAAAATAATGGAGGAGGATATCGCACTCAAGGAAGGACTCTTAACTCGTTATAAGGCCACCCTTGAGGGCAGATCTGACATAGAGGCGAAACATAGAAAGGGAAAGACCCTCTTAGAGAGGGCAAAGAACCGTATCTTTATTGCAAAGACTCAGGCACTCGCTGCAGCACAGCTCCAGTCCATCATACAGAGCAGCGCCGGAATACATAATGTAACGATTAAGAGTATTAACATAAAGAAGGTAGAAAAGCCTGTCCCGTTAGCTGTTAAAATGGGAGTTGAGGGTTACAATACGATATCCCTTCAGCTTGCCACCTATAGCAATATGAGGGGGCTCATTGATCTCCTATATGACCTTGAAACAGCCAGCAGGTTTATTAATATTACCTCAGTTACCATAAAAGGTGAGATTGTAAAGGAGGCATCAAGGCTTGATGCAACCCTCATTGTTGAGGGGCTTGCTGAGATAGAGGGCTAAAAAATAATGGAACCACAAGATTTCACAGATTTACACCAGATGACATGCTAAGAGTTCAGAATAACATTCTTGTGATAATCTTGTGTTAATCTCGTGGTTTTAAATATGAAAAAGGTTTTTATTATAATAAACATCATTTTATCATCCCTGATTCTTTTTGAGGGATGGCAGTTTTTTAGAGTATGGTCAGCTGAATCAGCCCTCTCTTTTATAAAGATGGGGACTACCGGCTTAAATAAGCCATCCACTGTTACACCTGTTACAAGGAGGGCAATAGGCAAGATTGAAAAAAAAGAGAATATTCCACGGGAGGGGATGGTATTATCGGGGGTGACCTTTGAAGGAGAAGGGGATAAATTATTGCCCTTAAGGGAATCCTTTGCAGGGGCTATTGAAAAAAACCTTTTTCACCCACAGAGGAGAGAGGGGGCTGAGGAGATAAAGATTGAATCCCCATCATCTTCTCTATCAAAACCGAAACCAAAACCGATTATTATGGAGGGGCTCGTTATCATCGGAAATTATAAAGCTGCTGTTATTAAAGATACTGCACCCCAGGTCAAGGGTGG